>JANPGW010000448.1:0-25203 GCA_031424115.1 Saprospiraceae bacterium
GTCAATTTGTACGCCTCCGAGGCGCCGTTGGGTTGAAACCACAATTCTAAAGTCCATTGACCGGTGGCTAAAATGCCGCGGGATTTATCACCAATACCTTTGTTGATAATAAAGGATTCATCATTGCTGACGATTTCCCAAGCATTGGTATAGATTTGATTGATGCCTTTATTGCTTTTAAAAGTACCGCTCGCCACCATTTGCTGAATCATAGAGCCTTTTTTGAAAACACCGTACATTTTGCCTTTTAAGGTTCTACCCACTTTTGCGGCATTGTTGATACCCGTTCCTTTAAACGTTAGAAATCTCACCTCCGTTTTCTTGAAAGGGGAACTCACTTTTAACACTTTGTTGTCGGCAGATTGATTTTGAAGTGACACAGTTTTGAGTTCAAACGGCATAGAATCCGCTTTTTTGCGCAATATTTCGAGTTGAGCCTGTTTGCTGATTTTTAATTGCAAAGTATCTTTTGCCTTATTAACATCATTATAGCTCTTTTTTAAACCGTCATACAGGTTTTGCAAACTATCAAAACGGATTTTTTGAAAAGCAATTTCTTTAACCATCCGGTTATTGTCGACAACCAATCGTTGATTGTCTTTTTCCATTTGCTCGTCTTTGCAGGCAGTGAAAAAGCAGACAGAAGTAAAACATAAAATAAAGGGAATGATAGATTTCATAGTGAAATGTTTTTAGATGCCGCAAATATCATAAAATATGATTGAACCTTTGTAATTTCGCCTTTGTTAAGTATAAAAATTTAATTCACGTGCAAGGCATGGCGCTTATGAAACGCTATTTTCGACAAAAATATCCTTAAATTATTAATATGCTTCATATAAAAACACTGGGCGAGCTAAAAGCCAGCGGTTATCAACCAAAAAGTATTAAAGACGAATTGCGTGATAATCTTATTCAAAAACTCCAGAAAAAAGAGACAATATTCAAAGGCATTCTTGGTTTTGAAAATACGGTGATTCCGGACATCGAACGCGCTATTTTGTCGCGCCATTCTATTCTATTACTTGGTTTACGTGGACAAGCAAAGACACGAATTGCCAGACAATTGGTAGATTTATTGGATGAATACATGCCGATAGTGACTGGTAGCGAGTTAAATGACGATCCGATGCATCCCCTCAGTAGGCACGCTAAAGACATCATTGCTGCCAAAGGTGACCACACGCCGGTTTCGTGGGTGCACCGAAGCGAACGCTACGTGGAGAAATTGGCAACGCCTGACGTCTCAGTTGCTGATTTGATTGGTGATGTTGACCCAATTTTGGCAGCCAATTTGAAATTACCCTATTCTGATGAACGGGTTATCCACTTTGGATTGGTGCCACGTGCTCACCGGAGTATTTTTGTAATTAATGAATTACCCGATTTGCAAGCCCGCATTCAGGTTTCGCTGTTCAATATTCTGCAAGAAGGAGATATTCAGATTCGGGGTTTCAAACTCCGACTTCCGTTAGATATTCAGTTCATTTTCACGGCTAATCCGGAAGATTACACGAATCGAGGGTCTATCATTACGCCTTTAAAAGATAGAATTCAGTCTCAAATTTTGACCCATTATCCCGAAGATATTGAAATTGCCAAACAAATCACCCAACAAGAAGCCAAACCGGCTCTTTCACAAGTTGAAAGAGTGCGTATTCCGGCTGTAATTCGGGATTTATTGGAACAAATTTCATTTGAAGCTCGAGAAAGCGAATTCGTTGACCCTAAAAGCGGTGTTTCTGCTCGATTGAGTATCTCAGCCTTGGAAAATTTGTATTCCGCTGCCGAAAGGCGAGCGATTATGAACGGCGAAGTCAAGACAACTGCCCGTATCACAGACTTTTGGGGCATAGTTCCGGCAATTACCGGCAAAGTTGAATTAGTGTATGAAGGTGAGCAAGAAGGACCCTACCAAGTAGCTATGAATCTTTTCAGTGCCGCCATTAAAAAGGTGTTTCTCGACTATTTCCCCAATCCGGATGAGTTGAAACGGAAAACCGATAAAGATCCTTTTGGTATTGTGAAAGCTTATTTTGCCGGCGGCAATGTAGTGGAATTGCTCAATGATGCCACGGATAAGACATTCAGAAGCGAATTAGATAAAATTAAAGGGTTAGATGCACTTATTACCGATGCCGAAATTGATGAACTCGAAATATATACTTATAAAGAACTTGCACTACATGGGCTTTCAGAGTTCAGTATCGTGAATAAGGAAATTTTGGATACAAGTTTCTCTTTCGGTGATTTGTTGTCCGGCATGTTCGATGATTTTGATGATAAAAGTAATTGATTAGGATGACTGCTTCGCAATTTTTTTGAGCCACGAATTATCGAATTTTACCAATCTACTTTTGATTTTGCTAATTTCATACTGTCAACACGTAGATTGGTGAAATTTATGCAATTCGTGGCTAAAAACCGTGCGAAGCACCTTGAATTCGTGGCAAACCTACAAACACACTAAAATTTAAAATTCAACGTTTTCTCACCGTACACTTTGGACAATTTAAATGAGAAAATAATGCACCGATTCACTTCTATTCTCTTTATTATTTGGGGTATTGTGTTGTCAAACAACACAGACGCTCAAGTCTCCATCACTAACAGCTATTTTATCGCCGCCAACGATTCCCTCAAAACGGCTACTGCATTACCCCAATTCCTCTCGAATGTGCGGGTAACAGCAGCAAGCTCGGCAACTCAAGTTTGGGATTATAGTTTTTTGCGCTCAGCAGGTAACAGTACCGTTTTTCAAACGCAACGGTATTTAGCCGCTACGGATACCGGAGCCCTGCGGGAATTTCCCGGTGCAGAATTAATGCGGGAGTTAGGAGGCGGACGCTTTGCGGTTTATAACGTCACTTCCACCAGATTTGAATTGATTGGTTATAATAAAGTCAATTTGGGTAATGCTTTGAATTTACCGGTTGTTGCCAGATTCATTCAACCTGTTTTAGAACGGCGGGCACCACTTACTTATAATTCTACTAACAAAAATTCATCTTCGTATGTCGTGGCTTTTCCGTCGTCAATAGTACCCGATACCATTTTATCATTGTTGCCCATCAAGCCGGATTCCATCCGTATTCGTTATCAAACAACCAGAACTGATCAAATTGATGCTTTTGGAACTATTTCTATTCCGGGGTTGACGAAAGAAGTGTTACGAGAACGCCGATATGAAGAAACAGAACTTAAACTTGAAGCAAAATTAAATCCTTTGCCGTGGATTGACATCACTAATATTGTCTTACAAAACGGCTTGCAACGCCCTCGAGATACCACAATTCGCTATGTTTTTTGGGCAAATAATATCAAAGAGCCACTTGCAGTCATCACTACCGATGTATCAGCGAAGGTGACAGGAGTTGAATATAAATACGTGGCAATCAACACAAGCATTCAAAAAAGTGGTTATTCTGAGGGGGAGGCAGATATGGTCATTTCGCCCAATCCCACGAAAGGTTCGGTTATTTTAGACGTAAAAAATGTCACTCCAGGAACATATTACGTGTCTTTTTTTGATATAAGAGGTAAATTCATGCTCGCTGAAAAACGGCAATTGATTGAAAAAGAAGAAAAATGGCGAGTGGATTTATCTGACTTGCCCAATGGCACGTACTCAGTTCAACTAAAGGGCAGTAACGGTTCTTATATATTGAAAAAATGTATGGTGCAAAAGTGATTTATGTGCATTTATAAATTCAACAAAAACTCTAAGGTATCTATACCATCGGCATAATCTGTCAAACTGGGTTTTTGGGCTTCGCCGAAATCAAATGAAGGGATGCCATCAACGGTTTGTTTGGAAACGATGCATTGGATTTCGTCTATGCGACTGGTTAAAGTTTTAGCCAAGCTATCAAAATCGGCGTAATATTCATAAAAAACCATCGCAATCGGTGATGCGATACCCTCATTTTCAATCATCATCAAACAGCCATTCGATTGGTATTTTATCTTATTCATTATCACTAAAGTGAATTGATAATCGAAGTTGTTTTTATACTTATCGTGTAAAACCAATTCCTTATTTTCATGTAAAACCTCTAATAATGGTTCAAAATTATAGGAATGTGGAACATAAATTTTAGACACATTGCGACAACCTAAACCAAAATAAGTGAAAATATCCTCGCCTAATTTTCTGAAATCTTCTTCATTTTCATCCACCCTCAGTATAGCCACTGCGTTTCTGTTTTTGCGGATAATATGGGGATATTTTCCAAAATAAGCCTCAAAATAGCGGGCTGAATTATTACTGCCGGTGGCTATCACAGCATCAAAATCACCCATTTTGCCTTCCAGAACTTGGAAATAGTCAGCAGTAGACGGGTTAATATCTTTCAAATTGTTGATGATAAAAGGCATCAAAAAAGGGTCTTTGTCAGAAACTTTTATTTTTGCCTTATGCCCCGCAACAAAGACACACAACACATCGTGGAAACCCACCGCCGGAATATTACCCGCAAGAACTAAACTCACCGTTTGAGGATTAGGCTGGGCATTTTCGGGAATCGCATATTGGGCAATCCAATTGGTAAGGCTTTCTCTATCCAAAAAACAAGTCCGAATCGCATTTATCGCTTTCCATTGGTTTTCAATAGTCAGCCAAGCATTCGTTTGTTGGGTGCGCCGAATCGCCTTTTGAAGAAGATCATTCTCAGGAGTCAATTCTTTGCCAAGCTGAACCAAAGCTTCAATGCGTTCTTTTAATATCATTCAACATTTTTTTTATTTTTTCGCTACCGAGTTTATTCATTGTGTCAATATTTTGAGCCGGAATATCCCCTACTTCCGGAAAGGCTTCAATTGAACGTTCGACACTGTCTTCTCTCAAAATATGCAAAATGGGATACGGAGACCGATTGGTATAATTTTCAACATCGCTGGGCAATGTATCTTCAAATTGATAATCGGGATGAAACGAAGCAATTTGGAAGATACCCTCGAACTTAATTTGTTCAACAACATATTCCGCAACTTCCAGATAATCCAAAAAATCTAAAAATTCAGGGAGCGCTTCTTTCAAAATTATGAGGGTAGTTTCACAAACAGAGGCGGGGGTAATATCTAAATATTCCAGCTCATTCACCAATAATTCAGTCAATAGTTCAAGGTTATCACCTTCAAAAACCGCATATTTAATTTTACCCGCCCGATAAGGATGACGGGCAAAAGGGCACAAATTCAGACCAAGAACAAACGCTTCAATCCAATCTTGAGTTATCTTTATAACAATATCATTTTCATTCATCGCGCAAAGGTAAATATTTTGTAATGAGATACACATGTAGAACTCTGACTATTTTGAGGGAAAGTCTGGTATATTATTTTTTAGATGGCTCATAAGTCATATTATTTTAGGATAAAGATGTAATTTTGGCTTGTCTTTACGTTTTTGTAATAAACAGTCTGAATCGAAGACAAATGATTAGATTATAAATGAAAATAATAGATAAATTTTTAATAAAAGCCTTTATTCCACCTTTTGCCGTATCCTTTGGTATAGCCTCTTTTGTGTTAGTTATGCAAGTATTGTGGGTATATATTGATGAAATAATGGGAAAAGGTTTAGGCATCCTCGAAATTACGGAGCTTATTTTTTATCTGTCAATGACTTTAGTACCCACTTCCTTGCCAATTGCCGTATTGATTTCAACGGTGATGGTAACCGGAAATTTGGCAGAAAAGTATGAATTGTCCAGTCTCAAATCTGCGGGAATTGGTCTTGTCAGAATTTTACGTCCTTTAGTGGTGGCTGTTTCATTGATTTCTATTTTCTCGATTTTTGTGTCAGAAAGAGTGATTCCTTGGGCAAATCTTAAATTTTACTCCCGTTTTTACGATATACGTAAAGCAAAACCCACTTTGGCGTTGCAGGAGGGAATTTTTAACGATGAGTTTCAGGATTATACAATCCGAATCGGTAAAAAAGGGCGTGATGGTCGTTCGTTGGAAAATGTGATGATTTACAACAACCGAACGGCCAATCAGCAAATCAATCAATCTATTTCGCAAAAAGGAGAAATGTACAATTCAACTGACAAACAATATATTATCATGAATTTGTTTGATGGGGTTCAGTTTCAAGAAACCGGCGGCAATCAACCCGGCAAGCAAACCTATCCTTTTGTGCGCATCAAATTTAAATCTTGGCAAAAAATATTCGATTTGTCTGAATTTGACCGCCAAAAAACGGATGAAGTACTGTTTAAAAACCATCAAAAAATGAAAAACAGTTCGCAATTAATGCATTTCGCCGATTCCATAAGACAAGACGGCAAAAGGTATCTCGGCGATATGAAAATGGCGGTAGGCAGTGAGTTTACCCCGATGCGAAAAAAGTCAAGAAGAGCTGCCCCCCCTTCAGCGGGTGTTTCTCCAGTGGTGATAGACACATTAGCTACCGACCCCTCCGTGAGAGCCGAAAAAGATAAAATAAGCTCGAGATTGGATTCGCTGGGCAAAATCCGATTGGCTGGAACACCTTATGAAACATCTAAAATAACAAGCACAGGCGATACACAATCCATCAAAAAATTGCCCAAATATTTCTATGACATTCAAAAAGAATTAAAACCTTACGAAAAAAGTACGTATTCGACTTCTGCACAGGAAAAGGCTCGGAATATATTAAATGCTGCGGATAACGCCATGAATCAAATGCAAATGGTCAATGATTCTGCCGGAAAGTTTATCTATGAAATGAATATGAAATATAACTATGCCATTATTTGTCTGGTTTTTCTGTTCATTGGTGCACCGATGGGGGCAATCATTCAAAAAGGAGGGTTTGGCATGCCTATTTTGGTCGCCATTGTCTTTTTTATGGTGTATATGGTGAGTATTATTTACTGCAAAAACCTGAAAGAATCCCATGATTTAGGGTTCATTATGGCGGCTTGGTTACCGGTTTTGATTATGCTTCCCATTGCGGCAATTTTGACCTACCGAGCCTTGAATGATTATAAAATGCTCAACTTCAACCCGGCTAAATATTTAGAAAAACTGAGATTCTCTATATTCAAAAAAAAGGTAACTAACTGATAATTGATATGATAGATATTGTTAAGAAGCATAGGTATTATTTTATCACCTATTTCATTTTTTTCGTTTCGCTTTTCTTATTTATTATCAATACGGATGCACTGGAAGCCACTTTATTCTTTAGCAATCATCGTACTGAGGGGGGGGATATTTTCTTCCGATGGGTGACATTAATGGGAGAAGCTTATCCATTTATTGGTTTGACGGCTTTTTATTGGTTTGTGAAAAAGAATGTATTTATTGCCCAAAAAATGGCAATCAGCGGGCTTTTTATCATGATTCCGATATATTTATTCAAAATATTCTTTTCATTCGACCGACCGGCAACCCTTATTGAAAAGATGGGTATTTTACCTGACATTCATTTTGTCACGGGCGTTGAAGTTTTAAGAGGTGCTACGAGTTTTCCTTCGGGTCATACTGCCAGTGCTTTTGTCGTTTGGAGTTTATTGGCTTTTCAATTCGGTAATCGCCAATTATCACTTCAGTTTTTATGCCTGTTGACGGCTATTTTGGTAGGCATTTCTCGCATCTATCTTGTTCAACATTTTCCTGAGGATGTTCTTTTTGGCTCCAGTGTGGGAATAGCGTCGGCTTGGTTTTTGGAATACTTTTTTGAAAGGTTTCGTAAAACCTAACGAATTAAATTTTTAATTTTAACACAAAGGCACATAACGCACATAGCCTCTTTGTCATCCTGAAATGAACTAAAACTATGTGCGTTATGTGCCTATATGTTAAAAAAATATCCCTTCCATCACATCATTCATCTAAACGGAAACTACCACCTTGCATTCTCAAAATATTCACATAATTGTTCTCATATTTTGAAATATTGCTCGTAGCATCCGCGGCGGCTGACACAGGTCGGAAGACGGGATTGAAATAAAATCTGGTATGCAGCACCGATTGCTGTTCTCTTTCTAAGAAATTAGGGAACTTCGAACCGTATTGCATCACCATTTTACCCACAAAAAGCATACAATCATACCCTAAATAGGCATCAGAATTGGGCAATTTCCCATATTTGGATAAAAACTTATTCCGAAAATAACGGACATCAGGATTATTACCATCTATATACGTGGAACTGCTCACCCGCACTTTGAGGGTTTCATATAAACCATTTAAGGATTTATCAAAGTCCATCCATTGGGGCATACCATACACAACAACCTGATTGCGGCGTGGAGATGCGTTGAGCTTTTTCAAAAAGGCGGTGACAAACGCCTCATTCCATGATGGAACAACAAAAATGGTAATACCCGAGTTTTCGATGTAGGGTTCAACGTTGAAGTTTATATCATCGTTGATATTCCACTCTTCATATTTACCGGTGCTGTACATTTTATTGGCTTCTTCAAAATAGGCAAAACGAGCCGTCTCATTCTCCCTCGTGCGCGCCGCTAAAACAACCTGTGCATTCCCATAATGTGACTGTATATGGCGCACAATATTGTTACAGTGCATTTTCAAACTCGGTTTCACTTGCACAAAATTAGGATTGGTACCATCTATATCGCCGGTCGGAAAATAAGGAGATACAACCGTTACATCATTTCTGCTCGAAAAAGCAATGGCGGATACAACACCTTGCTTATCAACCGGACCGATAATCACGTCCGCTTTATTGACCTCATAACGGGTTGAAACGCTATTGAAATCATTTCTTGAATCCAATACATTGACGGTCATTTTCAAAGGTAACGTTGACAGAGTATCTAAGGCTAATTTTGCGCCCGCATAAAAATCCAAGGCAAATTGAGCGCTTTGAGGATTAACGCCCTCCGTATATTTATCTGAATTGAAAGGCAACAACATGGCGAGACTATATGACTCTTTGGTGCTGATACCGCCTGGCGTTGTAGGTTGATTAACCACTGTTCCATCAGCAATAATAACCGGAGATGGAGGCATCTGACCTGACGAAGTAATTGGCGGTTTGGCGCGTGGATCAACTTTCCATCTTACAGTGTCCACTAAAACGACTTTTCCGGGCTCGGGACGGCTGGGTATTTGATCTTTTTTATCTTTTTTTGGAACATTCGTCTCCGCCTTTTTGAAAAGGTTACAAGATGAAACCGTCAGCGCCAATACGAAAAGGAAAACTCCTCCCCTCAGTATGTTATTACTCAATCTCATTTTTGTGGTTTGTTTCATAAATGTGATAGCTGTTTGTTGATAGTAGATTTTCATAGTGTTACAAATCTAAGTATTTTTGAAGAGTATCTCTACATTTTTTAAAAAAAAATTCTATTCCCATTCTATGGTCGCCGGAGGTTTGGTCGAAATATCAAAAACAACGCGGTTAATGCCTCTCACGCTGTTGATAATATCGGTAGATATTTCAGCCAGAAAATCATAAGGCAATCTTGACCAATCGGCAGTCATACCGTCCATGGAGTTCACCGCGCGCAAAGCCACAGTTTGTTCATAAGTCCGCTCATCCCCCATCACACCCACTGACTGAATCGGTAAAAGAATCGTGCCCGCTTGCCACACTTTGTCGTACAAACCGTGTTTTTTGAGTCCGTTGATATAAATGGCATCGGCTTCTTGCAACATTTTGACTTTGTCGGGTGTCACTTCACCCAAAATTCGGATGCCCAAGCCGGGACCAGGGAACGGATGACGGTGCAAGATGTTTTTATCCAAACCTAACTCCTTCCCTACTTTGCGCACTTCATCTTTGAACAAAAACCGCAAAGGCTCAACAATTTTTAGTTTCAAAATATCGGGTAAACCGCCCACATTGTGGTGCGATTTGATAGTTACCGAGGGCCCATGCACGCTGATGGACTCAATCACATCGGGATAAATAGTACCTTGTGCCAACCACTGAATATCTTTAAATTTGGACGCTTCTTCTTCAAATACCTCTATAAATGCCCTTCCGATACCTTTTCTTTTCAGTTCCGGATCGGTCACGCCTTCCAAAAGGTCATAAAATTTTTGTTTGGCGTCCACGCCTTCCACGTTCAATCCCATGTGTTGGTAAGAATCCATCACTTCTTCAAACTCATTTTTGCGCAACAAGCCATTGTCAATAAAAAAACAAAACAGATTTTTACCAATCGCCCGATGCAACAACAACGCAGCGACACTTGAATCCACGCCACCCGACAAGGCTAACAAGACGTGCTCGTCCCCAATCTTTTGACGTAAAGAGTCCACCGTTTCATCAATAAAAGATTTAGGCGTCCAATCACCGCTGCAACCGGCTATGTCAATTACAAAGTTTTTTAATATTTTGAGACCATCCAAACTGTGGGTGACTTCGGGATGAAACTGAATGCAATACAAAGGCATCTCTCCTTTCTTCGCCACCTTCTTAAAAGCCGCAACAGCCCCCCCCTCAGTATCCGACAACAATTCGAAGCCTTCGGGCAATTTTTGCACTGTATCGCTGTGCGACATCCACACTTGAGAGCTCGTTTTGATGCCTTTAAAAAACTTATCTTTTTTGTAAATATTATTTAACAGTGCTTTTCCGTATTCGCGTTTGTGGGATTTGCCCACCGTGCCCCCGAAATACTGCGCCGTGAGTTGCGCCCCATAACAAATACCCAAAACGGGCTTTTTACCCACGATGGTCGCCAAATCCACTTTTAAGGCGTTTTCATCGCGGACAGAAAACGGGCTGCCGCTCAATATCACCGCTTTGATGGACTCGTCTAACACCGGCACTTTGTTGTAAGGCACAATTTCAGAATAGACATTTAATTCTCTGATTCGGCGGGCAATCAATTGTGTGTATTGCGAGCCAAAATCTAAAATAAGCACTTTCTCTTTCATGTCCGCAAAGATAGAACAGGAACGCAAAAAACAAATAAAAAATCAGCAAGTTTACGGAAAAGAGGTGCTATATCTGTTTTATAACTTGGGAGACGATTGGGTTGGTTGCTAAAATGGGTTTGCACCCAATACTTATTATAAAAAGTTGTACAATATTTTGTATCTTATAAAATTAAGTTCATATTTGTAGCTTAAACATACACCGGTAGCCAAACACGAGTAGGATTTAGCTTGCCTTTTTTCCTTTTCGAGTTATATGTGAGGTTTGATGTTTTGTAGCTTGTATTTCACATAATTGACAAAATGCTCAAACAATTTATTCAAGAACAATATTATTAAAAACACCTAAAATGACAAAATCAATTCTAACACCCCCTCAATATAAACACACGAAAAGGCTCTAAAATGTTTGTTTTAAAGGCTTTTGGGGTATAACTTTACCCAAAAATAAAGCATCATGAAAAATAAAGAACAATTTGAGTTTGACTATGATTTGGATGGACATGAGTTCATCGAATTGAATATTTTGTTGAAAAATTTAGGCCTGGCTCGTTCAAGTGGGGAAGCCGATGCGAGCATTACGAAAGGCAAAGTGATGGTCAATGATGAAATTGTCACCCTGAAACGGTTTAAAGTACGGTCGGGATTCAATGTGGTTTATAATGATAAGGTTATTATTGTCAATTAATCTCTACTATAAATCCTTCCCACGCAGCATATAAGCCTCGTTGTTTCAAGTCTCTTACTTTCCCCAATAGAATGTGGCTGATGTGTTAAGCCTCTGACCGAACACAACAGCAACTGCTCGTGCGAGGTCTGTGAGTGTGTGTCTTAAATTAAATAAGCTTTTGAGAGTCCGGAACAAAGACCCTCAAAAGCTTATTGTAAAATTTATAAAACACTCGACACCTTATTTCGACCAATTCAATCCATTCACATTATTTCCTATTTTCACGCCTTCTTTAAGTCCTACTTCATTGTCTTGTCGAGTATGAATACCGCCCAAAAGGCGCGAATAAGCAGACTCTTCAGCGGACTCCTTGAAAGAATTGAATGAACGGTTTTTGTATTCGACATTGCGCAACTGATTCATAGGTCGTCCTTCGTGTGAATTATCAACAAATTTGAAATTCTCGCCAAAAATAGACGTTAAGACAACAGCAGATGCCATACTTTGTGTCGCATGACCGGATGTAAATGCTGGAAAAGGCGGTTCGGGCCAAAACTGTACCCATCGAGGGTCAATATGAGCGTTCACATAGGATGCCGGACGCTCCGCAAAATAATGATATTTACATTTCCAACAATTGATGAAAGCATCCGCTACGGACATACCCACTCGCGCATAAGCTTCGGCAGCTTTAAAAATATCCGGTTGTGCTTTTTTGATAGCAATAGTTGCCAAATTATAAGAGTGACCCGGAGGCGCAAACGTTTCGGAAGGGTCATCGCCCCACCAAGCAGCAATTTCTTTTTGCTCTTGCGTTAAAGCCTTATTGACATTATAGACTTCTAAAAACTGGGCATAATAAGCCGAATTAGGGTCTGTAGAATAAGGAATAATCGCAGGAACGGTTAATTCACCATTTAATTTAAGAAATGACCGGTTATCTCCCCAAAACGGATGAAGAGGCAATTGTGAAGTACTTTGACCGGAAACAGGTGGTCGCCAACTACCAGGCGTTGTCGGCATCACAATTACAGGAAAGTTTCGCTTATAACCCTCATGACCACCATCTGTTAATGACCATTCATAAATAACGTTTGCAATCGCTTCACCAAATTTAACGGAACGGTCAACATCTTCCAACTTTTCCAACTTTGACTGTTCCTGTAAAATGTTATTAGCCAATGAATCAATCTGGAGTTTAACTGCATCTGAAGCGTGCGGATACAGTTTTTTTATCATTGAAGCCTGACCGACGTTCAAACAAATTGCCCAATTATACCGTTTTCCCGGTTCGATGGTCGGCAAAATTTTCAAATCATTCAGTTGACCCGCCAAAGATCGGTTTTTACCTGAGCCGGCTTGAACGGTTTCGTACATGGTCAAACCTAAATACCCTAATGATCTTGAGCCATAAGTAGGGGTGTTACTAACTGTGTGTATAGCCACATAATTGGTCATTTCTGCCCATTTGACGGCTACATCTGCAGTGTAGGTAGTCGGCAATTCAACAACATTTTCGTCTTTTTTACAGCCTGTTAATACACTTAAAACGATAAAAAAAGATAAACCGAGCCATTTTTTTGATGATTTCATAAAAATTTCCATGAGGTGTGATTTAAAAAAGATAAATTGATAATTCATAAATAATTAAGCAAACTTAAATGCCACATTTTTTGAAACATATAGAACACATAGTAGTACTTGAAAATCACTTAGTTAGTACTAAGTTTCATGTAAGTGTTATAAAAATGTCCATTACTTTGTTTTACAACACTTAATGATTCAATTAAAATTCAAAGTTAGGTGTTATTATAGGTCTCTGAAAGGGCGGAATGTATTTTTTTTCAACATTAACAATTAATATTGAATTGAATCATTTGACATTTCACACAACTTTTGATGAATTTTTAAAACTTGGGGAATCAAAGGTTGTTGACCATCATTGTAAATGATAAAATCCGCGCGTTTCATTTTTTCGTCTTCTGAAAGCTGCTTTGCCATGCGCGCTTCGATGTGTTCTTTGGTCAAAGAGCTTGCACTATGTGCCGGTGAAGGGGCTGACCGTTTTATGACTCTTTCCAAGCGCATACTTTGAGGTGCAAAAACAGTGACAATTTGATCTAAATACTTATAGCTATCGCTTTCGTATAATAAAGCCGCTTCTTTGAGGGTGTAAGGAACATTGAGTTGTTCATTGTGCCATCGATTACCGTCTTTCAAAACCGCAGGATGAACCAAGGCGTTTAACTGGTTCAAAATCAAAGGATTATGAAATGCAATGTCACCGATATATTTGCGATTCAAGGCACCATCGGGGTAATAAGCTTCATTGCCAAATAGCGTTTTGACGCCCAAAATCAATTCTTCATCTTCTGTCATTAAGGATTTTGCCCGCTCGTCGGCATAATAAACTGGAATACCCAATGTTTCAAAAATTTTACAAACCGTTGTTTTACCACTGCCTATGCCTCCGGTTATGCCAACTTTGAGTTTTTTCATTTTGAAAATTTTAACAATGAAAGAAAATTACGTCTGAGTAAAATATTGTATTAAGCCGGTTTTACAACAAACCCTTTTTGTTTCAGCAGATGTAAAACGCCTTTTTTTCCCGCCAAATGCCCTGCACCTACGGCTACACAAATGGTGTTTTGTTCCGATAATTCAGCTATTCTATCCACCATGAGGGCATTTCGGTCATAAAGCAGTATTTTCTGTCCTCCCTTGGCAGTCTGTTTAGCGATTTTATAAAGTTGTGCAATATCAGCTTTTTCATACAATTTTGTCATATTCAATAGCTGTTTTCTGAACTTTGGAAAATTACGAATGACATCTTTTAAGCCTTTAATCTGGTCGTCAATGGCCATTTTTTCCAAAATTTCTAATTGCTCGCCGAACGTTTCGATACCCCTCAGTATCTTTTGATGGGATTTGGCAAATTGCCACAGGGTTTCGTCCAAAGATAACATTCTATCATTAGATAAGACAAATTCTGACAAGAAATTGGTCACTGCAATGGGTTTCATATAATTGAATTGCATCAAATCCATTCCGGTTTGTTTCCTCAATACATCATTGATGCGTTTGTATAATTTATGGTGTATCAAAGACTGTAGAGAACTGCCAAGCGGTAACATCAAGGCACTTGCGACTGAAACTGCCTGCGTGTCATCCAAATCAAATTCAGTTGCAAAAACGTCACAAGACATTATTTTATTAAAAAAAATCTGTTCGAACTGAAAAGCCCGTTCATCACGGATGTGCATTGTGCCTATCATATAGGAAATCTTAGGTGGCGTTTCTGAATCAGATGTAGGCGAATAAAATTGCCAAACGAGAGAGTTTTTATTTTTTTTCATTGGGTATTTGAATTGATTTCCATTATTGAAGGTTTAAAAAAGAAAGACCTATAAGACTTCAACGAAGAAATCTTATAGGTCGATTGAGACAGGGATATATTTAAAAAAAAGATTTACTCGTATTTGAAAGGCAACACTTTTGAATCTTTCACCGTCGAAAGGGTCATCAACGTTTTCAAACGCTCAATTTCTTCAATCTGCGAAAGCGTTTTGAAAAGCAGTTGTTCGTAGGTAGGAATATCCTTACAAACGATTTTAATTAAAAAATCTGCTTCACCGGTGATGATATAACATTCTGTAATTTCATCAATTTCTTTGATCTTATCAAGGAAGTTATTCAATGCATTGTCTTTTTGCCAAGCTAAAGAGACCAATACAAATGTTTTGACATTCAGACCGATTTCCTGAGGGTTGACTGCAGCATGATAGCTCACAATAACACCGGTAGATTCAAGTTTTTTAACGCGCTCAAGGGTTGGAGCAGGTGATAGACCAATTTTTTTTGAAAGGTCAAGATTCGTAATTTTTGAGTTTTCTTGTAATATTTTCAGAATTCTCAAGTCAATGTTGTCAAATTTCTCCGTCATAACAGAATTAAATTTCGGTAGGGTATTTATCAATATTTTTTAATCGGGTGCAAGTTAGGGTTTTGTAAAATTAAATACAAGTTTTTCAGATAAAAACCTAAAAATATTTTACAAAAATGGGAATTTAAAGATTAAAATTAACTTTTGATTTTAATTCTTAAATCAATTATATAGACACCAAAACAAAATTTGGTCACTTTTAAGAATAAAATTTTTATTTAATTGACTCTCACTACCCTTTTCCAAATTTAATATCAAACACGGAACACTAACTTTTCGATTGTTTCGCTGAGATTTCCCATGTTGGTAGTTTGTTCTCTTAAAGCTTCTTTTAGAGATTGAATTTCATCTACTAAGAGGTTGTTGATGCGATTGGGTGAAGGCAAGAATGGGCTCAGTTTTGCTCTGACGTACCATATCTCTTTGATGGCACTCAGGGGTATTGAGTAACGCTCATAGTAGTTGTTATCAGAAAGCAATTCCAAAACCTTATTGATTTTTAATTGATTGGATACTCTTTTCGTGACGATATCATCATTTGTGACAATCACATACACATAATTATCTTTTACAGCAGTTTGCCACAAGTTTGGCTCAATAAAGCTACATACCACCTTATCACCTTCAAAAAGCGTGGGTTCCATTGAATCGCCCGAAACATCGAAACACCGGTGGGTTCCTACCTTGTACTTATAGTCCGGCAAGGTAAAAGAAGGCAAATTTTGTATAAAACTTGGATTATTCAGTTCGCTCACATAGCCACTTTGAGCCGGCACCGGCACATGAACAATGCGCTCATCGTCACTCACATCAGTCACAACGGTTAAAACCCTGAAATCTTTGTTGATTTCGTCGCTCAAAGTCATTGAGCCTTCTCCGGTAAAGATGAAAATAGGATTCAGTTTATAAACTTCAACAGCTTTTCGAATGAGTTCGATGGTTACATCACGGCGTCCTTTTAAAATTTCGCTCAGGCTTTGTGGCAAATATTCCAATTCCATGGCGAATTGACGGCTACTTTTTATCGTTTTGTTTTCTCTAAGTCTGTTATGAAATTTAATGAATCTTTGGGTAACGACACTATTGTTCATAATAATCAATTTGATAGTATTCGCCTTAAAGTTACACAATATTCCTAATTTGCGAATATTCAAGTCTATTTTTTACATAAAATAAACTTCCAAAAGGGGTCTAAACCTTTTGGAAGTGTATTCAATATAAAAAATCGTTTTACTTCGGATATGAATTAATGATTGTTGCGAAATCATCAGCTTTCAAGGAGGCGCCCCCGATTAAACCACCATCAACATCGCGCTGCGCCAGTAAATCTTTGGCATTAGCGGCATTCATGCTGCCTCCATAAAGGATACTGATTGAATCTGCTACTTCTTTACCATATTGTTTCTGAATGGTTTTACGGATAGATTTGTGCATCTCCTGCGCTTGTTCCGGCGAGGCGGTTAATCCTGTGCCGATGGCCCAAATCGGTTCATAAGCAATGACTATTTTCTTGATATTTTCGTGGTCAAGATGAAAAAGTTCATCCTTAATTTGCTTAGCAACGTACCGGACATGACTGTTTTTTTCACGAATCCTCAACGGTTCTCCGCAACAGTATAGCGGCGTCATGCCTTTCTCCAGCAATAAATCAATTTTTTTAGCCAACACAGGGCTTGTTTCTTTAAAATATTCCCGTCGCTCGGAGTGCCCGATAATAACATATTGAACACCAACGGATTGCAACATCTCGGCGGAAACTTCTCCTGTGTACGCTCCTTTTTCTTCTTGATAACAGTTTTGAGCACCCAATTTGATTGTAGCATGACCTTCAATCAATCTGCTTACGCTTTCACAAAATACTGAGGGGGTCGCCAAAACCACCGTAACATCGCTTGCCAATGTTTTGGATTTGATGTCATTTGTCAGAATTAGGGCATCCTGAAATGTTTTATTCATTTTCCAGTTACCTGCTACGATTCTTTGTCTTTTTAACTTTTTCGCCATAAGTAGCTGCGAAAGATTCGCAAAATTTTAATTGTTAACTAATGATGTGTCGCCGAAAGTCAATCTTCATCTGAATCTTGAATGCGCAAAGTTAATAAATTTAATGACCACCCCCACCGCTCATATCGATCGCAGTATCATTATCGTTTGTATTCTCTTTGACTAAAAAGCAGGCAGCTGCAGCACACAGCAAGCAAATACCGGCTAAAATCAAAGCATTGCGAGGATCGTCACCCAATATTGTCTTGTAAAACAAAGGCACTGTCAACATGCCTATAAATTGCGGCACGCAAATGAAGCCATTGAAAATACCCATATAAACACCCATTCTTTCACCAGAAACCGCATTGGCAAGCATCAAATATGGCATAGACATGATAGAGCCCCAAGCTAAACCGATGAGCGACATACCTGCCAAATAAATCATTTTGTCATTTGACAATAGTGTTATAAAAAAGCCAAAAGCACCAATGGTTAAAAATAAAGCATGGGTTGCCCGCCGACTCCCTATCATTTTCACAATTCGAGGAATAAAGATTGAAATGACAAAACACATGATGCTGAACATAGCAAAACAAAGTCCGCCCCAATCTTTTCCGGCATCAAAACCTGCTTTATTAGCTTCGGGACTTGGAGCATTGAAAGCGTATTTCGCTACAGCCAACGATAGATACTGCCACATCAAAGGCAAACCGTACCATGTAAAGAATTTGACCCACCAAAGTTGCCTCATGACTTTGGGCATTTCGGAAAGAGAAGCAAGGATTTCTTTGAAGACTGGTAACCACAATACCCCATATAAAAATACAAAAACGCCAATTGCCCACAAGAACCCTGCCATGGCACCGCCTGAGCGAGAAGCAAATAAACCACCCATTATTGCCGCACCAGTACTTAATGCCACATGCCAAAAGTTGATATTTTTTTTCTGCTGGTCTGTGAAAACATGAGGCTTTTTATAGTCATCATTCTTTGGTGGATACTCTTTTGTCGTGTACATTGTCCAAAAAATAGTCAATAAAATACCAGCTGCTCCAATATAAAAAGGAAAACGCACGGAATTAGGAATACCATTTGAAAGCGTTTCAGCCTCGGCTGTCATGGCCATCGTAATACCTATAATCGGCAAAATGAAAGGCATCAAATTAGCCATTGTCTGACCGAAACCCACCATAAATGATTGCACCGAAAAGCCTAAAGGTCGTTGCTCAGTATTCAGCATATCGCCGACAAAGGCTCGGAAAGGTTCCATAGAGGAATTAAGACCAGCGTCTAATAACCACATTAAGCAAGCTGCCATCAATACAGATGAAGAATTAGGCATCAAAACCATAGCAATACTGCCGACAATCGCCCCAATAAAAACATAAGGCTTTCTACGACCCCATTTTGGGGACCAACTCTTGTCCGAAAGGGCACCAATAATGGGTTGCAAAAGAAGTCCGGTCAAGGGACCGGCGAGCCAAAGACCCGGAATTGACGCTTCATCTGCGCCCAAATACCGATAAATCGGTGACATATTGGCCTGTTGTAAACCGAAACCATATTGAATACCGAGAAACCCGAAACTCATATTCCAGATTTGCCAAAAAGATAAATTTGGTTTGTTTTCCACTGTTAGACTCCTGTTGTTTAGTTGTGAATAAAAAAAAGAGCAAATTGAGTTACAATTCGCTCCCATAAGAAATCACCCGACTGTTATAGTCTGAATCTTTATATTGCAATTCAAAATTGAATTTTATATTTCACTATATTTGAGAATTATCTTCTGTCATTTGTCAAATTCACAGTGCAATAATACGCAATAATCTGAAATCCCCAATATTTTTTCAGCACTTTTTTAATATTTATTTAACAAATTCTATTTTTTTTACTAAAATACTAAAATTAATACCCTTTTTTTATTATTTTCTATCACAAATCTCTTGTTTTTAAGAGAAAGTAAGCGACATAAAAAAATAAGACCATGGATATGGATGCTGTCAGGATTGATTCGGTAGGGGTTAGAAATATCCGCATTTCCGAACCTTCCGTCATGCCTTTTATCATTTTAGGAATCGGGAAAGGAGTCAGATCGTTAGTAGCACTCATGGGGCCGAATAAGGCTGCAGTACTGCCAAACAGTTTTCCGATAATTAAAAAACGAATGATTCGTTCGATAAACATAATGTAAGCGAAATACAAAAAAAGCGCGATACCGGTGCGCCGAAATAACACACCTAACATTAAGCCCAAACTCATAAAAGATAAACACATCAAAAAATAACGAGGGATATAATCTATGTTTTCAGTCATTTTGCTCGCATAAAT
The DNA here is from genome assembly GCA_031424115.1 of Saprospiraceae bacterium. Classification (GTDB taxonomy): domain Bacteria; phylum Bacteroidota; class Bacteroidia; order Chitinophagales; family Saprospiraceae; genus JAAFJT01. The sequence continues at coordinate 19,779 of JANPGW010000448.1, forward strand.
CGTCTCCGTGTTGAAAAAGCCAAAGAGCATTGCCACAAGAGCGTAATAAAACGTACCGACAAAAGCGACTGCCATCAGAAAATATAATTTAGACAAATAAAAATCCGATCTGCTCACACCACTGATAATATTTTGCCGAAGTGTGCGGTTTGAAAATTCATTCGTAACGGTCAATACGGCTATGAAACCCATGATAAAATAGGATAACCAATTGCCAACGTAGGCTAAAGATTGCCATATTGTCGGGAACATATAATAGGCGTCAATACCGCCCAGTTCTTTCGGCAGGTTAAAACTTTTACCCATTGACATAAATAAAGGTAGTAAAACCAGATACATACCTGACAAAACCAGAAAAGGCATATAACTTTTAACCTTCAACCATTCAAGTTTGAGAAGGTAGAAAATATTGGTCATATTATTAATTTTTTGACGTGATTTGAAGGAATTCTTCTTCCAGACGTTGCTTGCGCTCATTCAGATGGGTCAACACGATACCCTTTTCAATGGCTAATTGATTGACATCATATGACGAAAACCCTTCTTTAACATGGGCAATCAATATATTGGGTTTCAAAACAATATCTTTCAGAAATGAAGCCTCCGAAAGCACCCCCCTCAGTATATCCAGATTTTGAGCGCCCACTTCTATGGTCACTTCTTTATTCAGCAAGCTACCTACTTCACCTGAGGTTAACAACACGCCATTTTTAATTATAGCAACATGGGAACAAACTTTTTCAACCTCATCCAACATATGACTCGCCATAAATATGGTTTTGCCTTGTTCCGCAATCTTTAATATGGTTGCTCGCACCTCTGCTATGCCCGTAGGGTCGAGTCCGTTGGTGGGTTCATCAAATATTAATACTGAAGGGTCACCAACCATGGTTGCACCGATAGCCAGCCGTTGTTTCATACCTAATGAATAGGTTTTGAATAAAGCATCTTTCCGATGAGCAAGATTGACTAATTTTAAAATAGCATCAAAATCCACATTGGAAGCCCGTTTGATATGCGCCACTACTTCAAGGTTTTGAATGGCATTCATATAGGGGTAAAAATTGGGTGTTTCTAACAAAGCACCAATCTGTCGCAAAGCTCCTGCCCCCGTTCCATATTGCCCTTCAAACCACCGAAATGTCCCATTATCAGGAAAAATAATGCCTAAAACAATGCCTAAAGTAGTGGTTTTACCGCTACCATTGGGACCCAAAATACCGTAGATTTGTCCTTGCTCAACCTCAAGATTCAGGTTATTAACCGCCGTGATGCGTCCGTAACGTTTAGTTAAATTATTGATTTCCAATATTTTCATACCTTTGTTATTTATTTCCCCTGATTTTTCTCAGCTTGCTTAACATAAAATAAAGTTCCAATGGCAACCGCTAAAAAAAGTAATCCGATTGGTGTTTTTGTGGGTATCAGAATGATTGAACAGCCAATAAGTATATAGGCCAAAATTTTCTGCTGTTTAATTTTAGATGAATTCATCGCATCAATAAAAGTTAAAATGAAAGATGAGTTTTAAATATTGTACAATAAGTCAATAAAAAACATGACGGCAGAAGGGTGATAAGCAGGCTTGTAAAATAATGCATCATTCATAATTCATCATTCCTTATTTTTCATTCCCTTTCAGTTTATCCACGTAGCGATACATGACCAGACATAAAGTCCCCACGGTAAAACACAATCCGATGGCATAGCTTGTCGTAAAATCGGTGTCTCCATTCATTCGGCGATACAACATATAAGCAGCTCCACCGAGTAGTCCGATGCCAAAAATCAAGTAAAAAGTCTTTAACATAATGTAAGTTTTTAATGATGTCGAACAAAATTGTTTGATTCGGCAAGATAAGCAAAATAATTAGGATAAATAGTAGCTAATCAACGATGAATGTTTGGAGTCGTTCAGCTATTGCTTTTTAAAAAATCAATCAGCTTTTGTGTCGCCTTACCTCGGTGGCTAATTTTATTTTTAATATCAAAAGGCAATTCTGCAAATGTTTTATCGTACCCATCGGGCTGAAAAATAGGGTCATAACCGAATCCTTGTGAGCCGGAGGGCTCAAAACGAATGGTGCCTTCACAGATGCCTTCAAAAATGTGTTGCTGACCATTCAAAATTAAGCAGATTATTGTTCTGAAACGAGCAGAACGATGAGTTGTCTCACCCATTTCATTCAAAACACAATCTATATTTCTTTTAGGGTCTCGTGAACCAGAATAATGGGCGGTATGAACACCCGGTTTTCCATTTAAAGCATCAATTTCGAGACCCGTATCTTCAGAAAAACACGAAACGTAATAATGTTTATTCAAAAAAACCGCTTTTTCAATGGCATTTTCTAAAATAGTTTCGTGGGTTTCGGGCAAATCTGTGGTATGACCAATTTCTTTCATGGTCACTACTTCAAAATTGTTTAAATCTACCCCCCTCAGTATCTGATTGATTTCAATGACTTTGTGCAGATTATTGGTGGCAAAAACAAGTTGCATAATATTAGTTTTTATGATAAATGTTTAAATCTGTTTTTTCCATCCATATCTCCGGGTTATTAAGGACTGAAAATCCAAATTGTTGGTACAAACCATGGGCATCTTGAGTGGCAAGCATAAACCGGCGGAGATTCTGTAAATCAGGATAAGACATGATATAAGCCATAAATTCTTTTGATAATCCTTTTTTTTGGTGCTCCGGCATGATAAAAACATCCGCTAAATAAGCAAAACTTTCATAATCGGTGATGACTCTTGCGAAGCCTACTTGTACTTTGTTCATGTCATACATGCCAAAACACAAAGAGTTTTTAATGCGTTTCAATAAGTTTTCGTAAGGCAATCCTTTTGCCCAATACGTATTTTTTAAAAAGGAGTGAATAAGTTGACTGTCGAGGAGTTTTTTATCAGTTGAAAAAAGAAACAATTCATCCATTATCATTTGATTTTTATTTGAAAAAAAATATAAAAATATAAAAAACACATCAAAAAAAATTAAACTTTTTAATTGTCGTATCTATATTTGCATTGTTAGTATAATATTTTAAACCACTATCACCGAAAAAATCAAAATTATGATAAAAAAACTCATAATCTCAACTGTTTTTGCCTTAACTTTAACAAGTTGCAACAACAATCCTCCTACTCAAACGGCAACCAGCACCGCTGATGCCACTCCAGTTACAGTAACTTCTAATCTCCCCAAATGGCAATTAACCGTTACGGAAGATAGTATGGCTATTCCTCACACAAAAATTCAATTAATATATAATGAAACCATTTCTTTAAAAGAAGGAACCGGCCATTTCAGAGCGCTTGAAAAAAATGAATTTGCTGACAAAAAAATGCCCAAAGAAACATTAACTGCTTGCTCCGGTTTTTGGGCGGGCTTAGAACATCAATTAATTATTGTGGACTCCAGCGATACATGGGTTGTCAAAGAAAAATATATTGATGAAGGCTCCGATGGAACAGAAACATTTGAAACAATAAAAGTGATAAAAAAATAGTTTTTACTTGAATCCCGTTGAAATCAATTATTCAATGGGATAAATATTTCCGTCAATAGCCAAAACAGTATTCTCGAACACATTTCTTGCTTCGTTCAACAATACATCCAAATTGTCATATCTGCTTGAAAAATGCCCGATAATGAGCTTTTTCACTCCTGCTTTCTGCGCTATCAAAGCCGCCTGATGAGCAGTAGAATGTCCAGTCATGTGGGCATGTGCCGACATTTCATGCGCAAAAGTAGCTTCATGATAGAGCATATCCACCCCTTGCACGTGCGGAAGAATAGCCTCAAAATATCGGGTATCGGAACAATAAGCAAATGAACGAGGTGCGGGAGAGTCTTCTGTCAAAAGCTCATTTGGAATAATGAGATTACTACTTGCCAACTCGGGCAAAAGGCTGTCTTTCAGGTTGAAATCCGCCCCATTCTTGATGGCATTGATTTTATCGTAAGGAATATGTAATTCCGTTATTTTGTCAGCAATGATATGCCGAGGAACTTTTTTTTCAGTAAAAAGATAGCCCACTGCCGGTATGCGATGCCATAGGGGGAAAGCACAAACCGTCAATTTTGAATTTTCAAAGACGGGTAATAAAGTACTTTTCTCCCCCAATTCAAAGCGAATAACGTGAAAATTGATTTTGAAAGGTGATTCATACATTGAATTTTTAAACATCACCTTTACAATCTCTTCCAAACCATTCGGTGAAAAAATATCCATTGGCTCCGTCCTACCGGTCATCGCTAATGAGGTCAATATCCCAAATAAACCGAAAAAATGATCGCCATGTAAATGAGAAATAAAAATTCGATTTATTTTCGTTCTCTTAATCTGAAATTCCGACAATCGAAATTGCGTCCCTTCACCACAATCAATCAAAAACAATTCGTCTTGTACATTCAAAACTTGCCCCGATAAGTATCTGTTTTTGGTTGGCACAGCGGCACTTGTTCCCAATATGGTGAGCTCGAATTTCATTAACGTTGTTTATGATTTTGTTTGAAATTTATTAATCAAAACCTGAATAATGGCAGGCATTAATGACAGAAAAATAATCCCCAAAATAACCAACTCAAAATTGTTGCTCACAAATTCCAATTTACCGAAATAATAGCCTAAAAGCGTTAACGCGGTCACCCAGAAAATACCACCGGCTATGCAAAAAGTGATGTACTTTTTATAGTCCATCGCCCCTATTCCGGCAACAAAAGGGGCAAAAGTCCTAACAAAAGGCATAAAACGCGCCATAATGACTGTTCTGCCACCATATTTTTGATAAAAAGATTCTGTTTTAACGAGGTATTCAGGTTTCAATATTTTTTGGAGTATCGGGTTTTGGGTCTCAAATAAGCGTTTCCCTATTTTTTTACCCATAAAATAATTAACATTATCACCTATAATGACCGATAAAAACATCAAAGGAATCGCCACTTCGATTTGTAAAATGCCAATTTTTGCAATGGTCGCCCCCACGGCAAACAGCAATGAGTCACCCGGTAAAAAAGGCGTAAAAACCAATCCGGTTTCACAAAATAATATCAAACAGATGATGAAATAAGACAGCGTTTTGTAGTTGATAAAAAAACTTTCTACATGCTTGTCCAAATGGAGAAAAAAATCAAGAATATCGTGCATACTTAGGATTTTGTTATTCGTTATTTGTTATCTTTATAAAGTATTGTCATCTGATTTTAGTTGTAACAAGTTGTTCAATTTCTTTAAAAATGTGACAGCAGGCTTGAATGAGTTGGTCGAGATAAAAAGCGTAGAGCATCAGATAAGCGAACATGGTTGATAAATGATCATTACCATGCCCGTAATTATGCTCAAACTTATACCCTAAGTTTTTGAGGGTATTGACCCCGAGTACTCGGGGCATTCTCAATTTTCCATCTTGCTCTGCCCGC
>JANPGW010000449.1:0-1560 GCA_031424115.1 Saprospiraceae bacterium
TGGTTTTCCTTTTCATGCAAGCTATATGGCGGACAATGATTTGGCGGTCGGGCGCACGATTGAGTTTCTTTCCAGAACACCGTATTGGAAAAATATGGCAATTGTTATCACCGAAGATGATGCACAGGGTGGGGTAGATCACGTTGATGCCCACAGAAGCGTACTTCAAGTCATTTCTCCTTATGCTAAACGCAATTATATTGGGCATGTGCATTATAGTTTTGGCAGTATTTTCAAGACGTTTGAAAACATATTAAAAATACCGTATTTGAATCAATACGATGCCGGAGCAACAGACATGGCGGATTTATTCACTAATCAACCCGATTTTACGCCTTATAATGCCTTGGCGGCGGATGTTCGGATTTTTGACCCCGCCAAAGCCTTGACGCCCTTTGATGAAAAATTTGATTGGAAAGCGTTCTCCGAATCCGAAGAACTTGACCGCACCGAGACTATGCAGAAACGCCGTGCCGAGGACGATAAAGAAAAAAAGGTAAAACCCAAGCCCGTAACGAAAAAGAAAAAAAAGAAATCGAATAAACAATAATATTCATAGCTTCGCATGTCAGTATTGACCGCTAAACCTTCGAGGTTTTTAAAAACCTCAAAGGTTTGTCAAAGCAAACAGCAAAAAAGGATATAAAAGCAAGTAAAGAAAAATGAGAACCCATGTAATTCTAAAACTTACTTTTAACAATTTTAAAGCTTTTGACAAATGGAAAACCAGTTAATCCCTTTTGAGGGTAAAGACATTCGTAAAGTATGGCATGACGAACAATGGTATTTTTCCGTTGTGGATGTTATTGAAGTTTTGACCGATAGCCCTATTCCACGCAACTATTGGACGAAGGTTAAAAAGGTATTAGTGGAAGAAAGTCAAACGCATCCATTTTGGATGCAGTTGAAATTGACCGCATTTGATGGGCGTCAGCGCTTAACCGATTGTGCCAATACAGAAGGCATACTCAGAATTGTGATGTCCGTACCGTCCCCCAAAGCGGAGCCGCTAAAACGGTGGTTAGCGCAAGTCGGAACCGAGCGCATACAAGAAACCGAAAACCCCGAATTAGGCTTTGAACGCATGGCCGAGTTGTATAAAGCCAAAGATTACTCCTTTCATTGAAAATGGTCGAAGAGGAAGAAGGTGAAAAAGTGGTATCCAAAGAAAATTATTTGGCAACTTTAAAAGGCGGTAAGGATGAATTGCCTAAAAGTAAATCTTGAAAAAAACATTAGCCAATGACGACCAAAGAAATATTAGATTATGTAAAACAATACCCTGCTCAAAAAGTCAAGCTGGCAGTCACGGATATGGATGGCATACTGAGGGGTAAGTATATTTCAGCCGAAAAGTTCCTGTCTGTTGCTGAAAGTACTTTTGGCTTCTGCGATGTGGTTTTTGGGTGGGATATGGCAGACGTGTCTTACACAAATGGCACTTACACAGGCTGGCATACCGGTTATCCCGATGCCAAAGCAAAGATAGATTTACAAACATTCAGAAAAATTCCGTGGGAAAGAGATATTCCTTTTTTCTTAGCGGAGTTTGTCACGGAT
>JANPGW010000450.1:0-7585 GCA_031424115.1 Saprospiraceae bacterium
ATTACCCGGTGAGGGGGGATGGCAAATAGCGGTCAGCCTACCCAATTTTGACAATCAACTTCTGCCTCGTTTTTTATCATTAAAAAACCAAGCTGTGGCAACTTCCGGGGATATGTATAATTTCCTTGAAATCAATGGAAAACGCTACTCCCATATCGTGAATCCTAAAACAGGCTTGGGTTTGACCCATCAGCGGAATGTGACGATTGTAGCACCTGATGGGGCTTTGGCGGATTGGTTGGCAACAGCGTGTAGTGTTTTGAGTATTAAAAAAGCTTTAAAATTGGTGAAACAGTTTCTGAATACGGATATTTTAATATTAGAAAATAAAAAAGGTCAAATAAAAAAATGGGAAAGTGAGGGATTTTCCCAATATTTTTTTTCAAATTAGCACTTTAAAAAAATATACAGAGTGAAAACAATATCCAAAGTCTTATTTATCCTTGTGTTCAATTTTCCAATCGCTCTTTTTTCGCAACAGAGTTTTGTGGTGTATGACCAACCGATTAATGGTACTCTTGTGTCAATAAAGTTGTCGCCAATTCCTGCGGGCAGTGTCACAATTGGTAGCCCTGATAAAGAAAAAGGTCATGAAAAGGATGAATCTCCCCAAAAATTAGTAAAATTAGATTCCTTTTGGATGTCAACATTTGAGATTACGCATGACCAATATGAATATTTCATGGATGAAGAAAAGGATAACGAGCCTAAACCTGATGCTATAACGCGTCCAAGTCCACCGTATATTGATTTTACTTTAGGTATGGGAAAACAAGGTGGATATCCTGCTAATAGTATGTCGCAATATGGGGCTTTGATGTTTTGTAAATGGTTGTGTTATAAAACAGGAGTTTTTTTCAGACTACCCACTGAAGCTGAATGGGAATATGCCTGTCGAGCGGGTTCGGAAAAGATTTTTCCATTTGGGAATGATGTGAAACAATTGACAGAATATGCTTGGTTTTCTAAAAACAGCGAAAATAAATACCATAAAGTGGGGGAGTTGAAGCCCAATGCGTGGGGATTGTATGATATGTTGGGGAATGTCCAAGAATGGACTTTGGATCAATACCTTCCCAATTACTTATCTATAATTAAAGATGAGAACCCTTTTATCTCGCCCACTACTAAACATCCGAAAACCCTCAAAGGAGGCTGTTTTAAAGATAAAGAAAGTGATTTGCGACCTGCTAATAGAATAGAATCCGATTTGATTTGGAATCGCCGCGACCCGCAAATCCCCAAAAGTAAGTGGTGGAATGCTGATGCGCCTTTCGTGGGTTTTAGAATAGTAAAGCCAGCGAAACAACCGAGCAAAGAGGAAGTAGAAGCTTTTTTTAACTTGTATTTAAATTAAAAAGTCATTATAACTCTTTTAAAATCAATATATTAAATCATGAAAAAAATCTTATTGAATCGGCGGGAATTTGTAAAAAATACTTCAATTCTGGCTGGTGGTTTAATGGCCGCTCCCTTATTTGCTAACCAAAGGTTTTTCCCGGCGGGCAACGATGAAATTAAAATTGCTTTAATTGGCTGTGGTGGAAGGGGCACCGGCGCGGCTACTCAAGCCTTGAGTGTCAAAGAAAATACTCGAATTGTGGCGATGGCTGATGCTTTTAGAGACCGCTTGGATGAGTGTTATAAAACTCTAACAAGTGCTGATAATGGCGAAGCTAAAAGAGAGATAAAGTCACGAGTACAAGTGCCAGAAGAGAATAAATTTGTGGGCTTTGATGCCTATAAAAAAGCGATGGCTTTAGCAGATGTGGTGATTTTGACAACCCCACCGGGTTTTCGCCCGATTCATTTTGAAGAAGCTGTTCTTCAAGGCAAGCAGATTTTTATGGAAAAGCCGGTAGCTACCGACCCTGCCGGTATTAAACGGGTATTAGAAGCGGCTGAGATAGCGAAATCTAAGAAATTAAATGTCGTGGTGGGCTTACAAAGGCACTATCAAACGGTGTATCGCCAGATGATGAACCGTTTGCATGATGGCAAAATCGGTGATATTACTTCCGGGCAAGTATGGTGGAACAATGATGGTGTTTGGGTGCATCCTCGTAAAGAAGGACAAACAGAAATGGAGTACCAAATGCGGAATTGGTATTACTTCAATTGGCTTTGTGGTGACCATATAACTGAGCAGCATATCCATAATATAGATGTCATGAATTGGGCTAAAAAGGGTTATCCTGTGAGAGCACAAGGGATGGGCGGACGCTCGACTCGGGTTGGTAAGGACTACGGAGAGATTTTTGACCACCATTTTGTGGAGTTTGAATATGAGGATGGGTCAATTCTCAATAGCCAATGTCGCCATCAAAAAGGCACCATGAGCCGCGTCAATGAGCTTTTAGTCGGTACAAAAGGGTGTGTCGATTTCGGAAAAGGTTTGATGAAAACGACTAAAGGAAAAGTGATTTATCAACACGATGATAAAAAAGACCCAAATCCGTATCAAGTCGAACATGACGAATTGTTTGCAGCGATTGCAAAAGGTGAGTATAAATTTGCGGATGCTGAAAATGGTGCTAAAAGTACGATGACTTCAATTTTAGGCCGTATGGCAACGTATTCAGGTCAGATGGTTGAATGGGATAAAGCCCTTAATTCGGGTATCTCCATTATGCCCACAAAATTTGACTGGGATGCTGAAATGCCGCTAAAACCAGGGGCAGATGGTATGTACGCCGCAGCAATTCCGGGAAAAACGAAATTTTTTATATAAAATACAGGCATTTTAGGAATCAGATTTACCCCTCAGTATCTAACTATTTTATGGAGATACTGAGGGGGCTTTATTTTTGAACTATTACCCTAATTCAGACGTTTTAGTTTTGATAAACATTTTAATAAAAATGGCAACCCACAAGATATAGAAAACAAAAAGTGTTGCTGACTCATTTAAAAGATTAAATTATGAAATTGAAAGTAGGATGCCAACTTGAATATCAAACTTATGAAGAAACGCCCGTCATTTTACTTTTGCGTCCCCATAAATTGCAATTAGATGCGGTCATTCATGATGAATTTATTGTAGAACCTAAATTGCAGTTGACAGAATATATTGATTTTTATGGCAATACTTGCGATCGATTGATGGTGCCGGTTGGCAATTTTAAAGTCAATACAAGTTCCATTGTGGATATTGAGGAGTTTAGTTTTTTTGATGAAAATATAGATTCCACGCCCATTCAAAATCTCCCGGATAATGCGCTGGTTTATTTATTACCAAGCCGTTTTTGTGAGTCCGATAAGTTGAATAATTTGGCTTCGGATATAGTTTCGCATAGTGTTACAGGTTTTCATAAGGTGGAAGCTATTCGGCGGTGGGTCAATAATAATGTTCGATATGAGTACAATCACAGCAATTCCTCCACTTCGGCTTTAGATACTTTGAGTTCGCGGATTGGCGTGTGTCGGGATATGTCTCATCTGGCAATTTCATTGTGTCGCAGTATTGGTATTCCAGCACGTATTGTTGTAGGATATATGTATTTATTGTATCCAATGGATATGCACGCATGGTTTGAGGTATATTTGGATGGAAAATGGTATCCTTTTGATGCAACTCAGCAGGTTACCACTGGCGGTAGGGTCGTGTTGGCTTATGGTAGAGATGCGGCGGATGTTGCTACTGCCACTTTTTACGGCAATATGCAATTACAAAATATGAATGTTTTTGTTGAAAAAGTTGAGTCGTAGATTTAGGCACCCCTCAGTCATGCCGTTGGCTTGATGGCGCAATGGCGACATATAGAAGATAAAAATGAGCATAAAAACTGATATTTTTACGAAAAATTTTACTTTTAAAATATTTCGATAAAAGTATAAAATTTGGTAAAAATATATTTTTTAGTAATTAAAACAGGTTGAATCGGAATTTGAGTTATAAAATTCTTTTAGCGCATTTTATTTTAAGATTAGGTTGAGCAATGGCTTGATTACAATACTTTGATTGTACTTTGGTGAAGTGTTTTTAAATTTCAAAAAAATTTTAAAAAATCCCTTATGTCAATAAAAGTTGCGATTTCACATAAAACGAGATATAAATTTGATAGAAATGTAGGTTTGTCTCCTCATGTTTTTCGTCTTCGCCCTGCTGCACATTCCCGAACTGCGATAGAGGGTTATTCCTTTAAAATTTATCCCGAAAATCATTTCATCAATTGGCAACAAGACCCTTTTGGTAATTTCCAAGCGCGCGTAATTTTTCCCGATAAAATCAATGAACTGCTGGTAGATGTGGAAGTGATTGCTCGCTTGAATGTTATCAATCCTTTCGACTTTTTTGTGGAAGAATACGCTGAAAAGTTCCCTTTTGAGTACGATGAAGTGCTCAAAAGGGAACTTATTCCTTATTTAGCAATCGATGAAGCGGGTGAGCAGCTGATGGATTTTGTTATAATAAATCAAGTTACTGAGCCTTTGCGGATTGTAGATTTTTTAGTCGGAATAAATGGAAAAGTTTCAAAACTTATCAGCTATAAAATCAGAATGGAAGCGGGTGTTCAGACCTGCGAAGAAACGCTGACTAAGCGAAATGGCTCGTGCAGGGATTCTGCATGGCTTTTGGTGCAGGTTTTAAGGCATATGGGTTTGGCTGCTCGATTTGTTTCGGGATATTTAGTGCAATTGACTGCTGATATTAAATCATTGGATGGCCCTTCGGGACCCAAGGAGGATTTTACGGATTTACACGCATGGGTTGAGGTATACGTGCCGGGTGCGGGTTGGATTGGTTTAGACCCCACTTCGGGACTTTTTGCGGGAGAAGGGCATATTCCTTTGTGTTGCACGCCTCATTACACAAGCGCAGCACCCGTTACTGGGGCGACTGATATTTGTAACGTGGAGTTGGAATTTGAAAATTCAGTTTTTAGAATTCACGAAGACCCCAGAGTTACGAAGCCTTATTCTGATACGCAGTGGGAAAAAGTGATGCAAGTTGGTGAAAATGTAGAAAAAGACTTGCAAGCTGGCGATGTGCGTTTGACAATGGGTGGCGAACCCACTTTTGTTTCTATTGATGATTTTGAATCTGCTGAATGGAATTCTACGGCGGATGGCGCACTTAAAAGAAAATTGGCTTACAATCTGGCTTTAAGACTTAAAAATAGGTTTGCCCACGGTGGTTTACTGCATTTTGGACAAGGCAAATGGTATCCGGGTGAGCTGTTTCCCCGTTGGCAATACGGTCTTTTTTGGCGAAAAGATGGCGTTTCCATTTGGAAAAATGATGCGTTAATTGCTAAAGAAGATGATAAAAAGTTTACGTTTCATGATGCTGAAAATTTCGCTTTTGAACTGACTAAATACCTTGGTTTGGATACTAATAATCTTTTACCAACCTATGAAGACCCCATTTATTGGGCTTTAGAAGAGGGTAAATTGCCGATAAATGTGGATCCTTTAGCCATAAATTTGAAAGATTCAGTTGAAAGGCAAACTTTGGCGCGGTTGCTTGAAAAAGGATTGAATAACCCCGCTGGATTCGTTTTACCCATAAAATGGAATCATGATACAAGTAATTGGGTAACGTGTGCGTGGGAATTCAGACGTAAAAACTGCTATTTAATACCCGGTAACTCGCCTTTGGGTTTAAGGTTGCCTTTGAAAGCTTTACCTGAAGTTTCAAAAAATAGAAGGGAAATCCCTATTGAAAGAAGCCCTTTTGAGGATTTACCCGTGTTGGGCGATTTCACGACAACGGTTTCGGAAAGGTACGGTAAAGTGGCACCCGCTTACGAATTGCCAGAATTAAGTTCGAAAAAAGAAAAAGAAGCTGCCGACGATACCCCCTCAGTATCAACGACTTATGAGCTGCCTACTTTCCCAACAGCCTTGGCAGTGGAGGAAAGAGAAGGTATTATTTATGTGTTTTTACCACCCACTGAGTTTTTAGAGCACTATTTAGATTTAATTTCGTCCGTGGAAGCGACGGCTGAAAAATTGAAAATGCCGGTTAGGATTGAAGGATATTCACCGTCTTCAGATTATCGGGTTGAAAAGCTCAATGTCACGCCCGACCCAGGGGTAATTGAAGTCAATATTCACCCTGCCAAATCGTGGCAAGAGTTGGTGGATAATACAACTGCTTTGTACGAAGAAGCCTTTTTATCCAGATTGGGTACTGAAAAATACATGGTGGATGGGCGTAAAACTGGAACGGGTGGTGGCAATCATGTGACTATTGGCGGTGCAAAACCGGCGGATAGCCCTGTGTTGCGGCGACCCGATTTATTGAGAAGTTTAATCACTTATTGGCAGCATCATCCAGTTTTGAGTTACCTATTTTCGGGACCTTTTATCGGGCCCACGAGTCAAGCACCGAGGATAGATGAGGGGCGCGATGAAAGGCTTTACGAAGTTGAAATTGCTTTTAATCAAATTCCTGAAAATGAGGAAGTACCTTTTTGGATGGTGGATAGGATTTTTAGAAATCTTTTAGTGGATATTACTGGTAATACGCACCGAACGGAATTTTGTATTGATAAATTGTATTCGCCTGATTCATCAACGGGCAGACTTGGGATATTGGAATTTAGGGGTTTTGATATGCCTCCGCACAAGCAAATGAGCCTTGTTCAGACGCTTTTGATTAGGGCTTTGATTGCTAAATTCTGGAAAGAACCGTATAAAAAGAAGCTGATTCGTTGGGGAACTGAACTGCATGACAAGTTTCTTTTACCCGATTTTGCTTATTTGGATATGATAGATGTAGTAAATGACCTTAAAAGTGCGGGCTATGATTTTGATATATCTTGGTTTGATCCTTTTTTTGAATTCCGTTTCCCACATTATGGTACTGTTGATGTTGATAATATAAAACTTGAATTGCGGTTGGGCATTGAGCCGTGGCATGTACTGGGCGAGGAACTTTCTAACTCAGGTACAGCCCGTTTTGTGGATTCATCTTTAGAGCGTTTACAGGTAAAAGTTCGAGGATTTGTAGAAGGTCGGCATGTTTTAGTTTGTAATGGTTGCCGCGTGCCTTTGCGGTCAATTGGTATAAAAGGTGAGTATGTGGCGGGTATTCGATACAAGGCTTGGAATCCTCCGTCAGCATTACACCCTACTATTGGAGCCGATGCCCCTTTGGTTTTGGATATTGTGGATACTTGGAATAATAGGGTATTGGGTGGCTGTACTTATTTCGTTTCGCATCCCGGAGGAAGAAGTTACGAGACATATCCCGTTAATTCTTACGAAGCTGAATCCCGTCAAATTAGCCGTTTTTGGGGTTTTGGTCACACGCCTAATGCTGATTTGGAAGAAGCAGAAGTGGTTAAAAATACACCAACGATTTCCAGATTTGTAGCCATCAATAAAAAAGATTTAAAAGCCGATACGCCCTTAGAGTTGGTGAACCCAGAATACCCGAATACACTCGACTTGAGGAAATTTTGGAAAACGAGATAAAAAACGGCTGTTATACTGAGGGGGGACACAGTTAAATTAGAACTAATCTTAGGAAGCCTTCAAGGCCAGTAATTCCGCATTTGAAAAAAGAGCCGTAGGCTCGGCAGATTTTGTAGCGGCGGATTTCAATCCGCCGTAAAATAGTGAATAGGGTTTTAAG
>JANPGW010000451.1:0-5658 GCA_031424115.1 Saprospiraceae bacterium
CTTCGTACTCACTCGATAACCAGCCTTTCCAATTTCCTTCGATGAGTGTATCAATAATTTCTCGCCACGGTATTTGCAAATCGTTTAAATTATCATCAATTTCATAAAATTTACTTTGTATAAAATACGTGTATTTCAGCACTTCAGCGAGGTCGGACATGGGCACAGCCAAAGGTTCCATAAATGCAGGCCGTTTTTTACCTTTCTCTTCAACGCCGTCGTGTCCATCATCGGATGGTTGAGTCATGAAAATACCTGTATCAATCATGAGTTTGAAATGCTCCGATTTGGTACGCTCAATGAAATTGATATACCCCTCAATAACGGGGTGTTTTATGGGCGTAGGACTATGAATTTCAGGGCAGATGATGATATTGTATTTCGCCGCAGCGTCTAATGACCGCTCAACGATTGTTTCCCAATGCGGGTATGGGTCAAGTCCCCACGAAGTCACACTGAACTTGGGTCGTATGGATGAAAAGCCAAGACGATGCGCCAATTCAATATCTTTTAGAAGAATAGCCGTCGCTTCTTCGTCAGTGAGTTCTCGATTTTTAAACATAAGCGTATCAACCCATGAACAAAAGTTTGTGGGAGTCAATTTATATTTTTCAATCAGCGAATGCCAATTATCTACCCATGCAGAACTTGGATTGGGGTAACCAGAAATATTTGCCTCGCCCAATATTTCAATACCCGCAACACCGATGTCCGCCATATCTTTCATGACATCCTCAAACGTCATCAGAGTATAAATATCTCCGGTATAGCTATAAGTAGAAACCCCTAAACGAATATCAGATTCGGGCATATCGCCCACAATAATCCCCTTGCCTTTTGAGCGATAAGGCGCACGAGACACCATAGGTGGAAAGTAAGTATGCCGCATATAAATGCACAATTCTAAGTCATGTACACCAACTTTTAAGCCGCCTAATTTAGGTACAGTAATCGTAGCGGTTTCTTCCGATGACCACCGTATATCCGAAGCATTTCGCAACTGGTCTAAAGTAAAGGTTCGCCCTTGCAATGTCCACAAGGGAACAGAGTCTTCAAATTTTTCACCATCAATAATGACCTCGATTCCATCAATTTGACTACCCGCAAATCCTCTATAATTTGGATTGCGTAGGTTAAATTGAAACCCTATTATCTTACCGTTTTCATGGATATTTTTAAAACCCCTTATTTGTAAAACCGCTCTATCTAACATTTCAATTAGCTATTTATTAAATTAAATTATTGAAATTCGACTTTTACCCCTTCAGTATTTTACGCCTTTTTAAGCATATTATAAGCCACTAAAATCACCGTAACAATGAAACATATCACCCCTGTCGTCACAAAAGCAGGCAACAATCCACCCGACATGTTAGAAGCAAAAGATACATAAACAGGATTTAAAAACTGCCCCAAAAAGAAACCACTTGACCAAAAGCCCATGCCTCTACCTCTAAAATGCTCTGGTAAAATTTTCAAAGCCCAAGCAACTAAAACGGGAATCGTCATGCCGCAACCCAATTGCTGAATCCAACCTACGGTTATAGCTGTTACACCGTCTTTCGACAATCCAATACCAATTAAACCGATGGTAAAAAATATGCCTATCAAGGCAATTTGTTGCCATGTTGGACGGTGTGCAATTGCCCTAAAAATCAATGCGCCCAACGGAACGGCGGTGCTTGCTATCGCACTCATATTGCCCAATTGTTTTTTGTCTTTGATGCCCATGGCGTCCAAAGCCAATGAAAAATGAATGGTATAAACGAAATAAAGTATTGCAAAAAGTAAAGTCACCGTAAAAAGCAAGCCAATCGTTTTCCAAGGCATCCCCTCAGTATTTAAAACAAATTCTTCTTTTTTAGTCGCTATTACAGGCGGTTCATAAATGAAAAAGAAAGCCATGACGGTCATAAAAAGCGGAATCGTGTAAACCAAAAATGGATAATTCCAACCCATACTCGCCAAATTACCACTCAATGCCAAAAGCAAAGCGGCGGCAACTGAACCGAAAAAACCTTGAATTGTCAGCCATTTTGTACGGTCTTTTTGTCCAAAATAATCGCCTAAAAGTGTGTTGCCAATAACCAAAACAAAGGCTTCGCCAATACCCAACAAGAGTCGTCCTGCGATAACGGTATTGAAACCATCTAAAAAAAACGGTAAAGTGCCACCCAAACCATATAGCAACATGAATATCAATAACAAGTTCCGCCGCCCGTATTTATCCACAAAATAACCTGCAAACGGCGCAATTAAAGCGATACACAAGCCTGGGGCTGTCAAAATCATCGGTACGAGCAAATTACCATTGGGCATACTGCCAAAATGCTCCATCAAAGTTGGCAAGGCAGGCATGAGTGCTACAATCGCCATCATGGGCAATTGATTGATAAATACAGTCATCCAACCTTGTGCGGCACCTGCTTGTCGTGGGCTTGTTGCATTTGTCATTTTTTATAAATTAAAATTCTTGTTGTTTGGAAATGGGGATACCCCCCTCAGTATTTCTACCCTTAAATTATTCTTTCAAAGCCTCATTAATCGCCTTTTGTATCAAAGGTTCAATCGCTTTATAGCCTGTTTGATTTGGATGTACGGGGTCTTGTTGATACTCTTTTTTTAAACCTTTTTGTTCATCTACCAAAAGCGAATAAGTGTCCACGTAAGGCAGTTTATACTTATCGGCAAGGGCTTTATACAGTTTGTTAAGTTCAATAATTTGCTCGGCAGGTTTAATTTTTGGATTCCACGGATAAACATTTGTCGGCATTTCAGCAGACATAATAAACTTAATACCGTTGGCTTTTGCCAATAAAATCATCGCTTCAACATTGCCAGCAATGGCTTCCAAAGTTGTTACGCCTGTATTTTGAGCAATATCATTTGAACCACCCGAAAACACGACAACGGCAGGTTTTAGCTTAATCACATCTTCCCGAAAACGCAGCAACATCTGCGGTGAAGTTTGACCACTCACACCTCGATTGATGTAATTTGGGTTTTTATCAAAAAAATCTTTATTGTTTTTTTTCCAATTTTCGATGCGTGAACTACCCAGAAAAATCACCCGTTTTTCATTAGGCTTGAGTACTTCTAATTCGCTGTTTTCTTTTGCATAACGTCCCAAATAAGCCCAATCCGTTTTTAATCTTTCGGCTTCATCTTTTCGCAATTTTTTAGCTTGTTCGGGGGTAAAAGCAGCGTAAAAGCCTGTGGGTTTATGGGGCCAGAGCCAACCGTGTTGGTCGAGCCAATCTTCAAATCTATCCGTCCAACTATCCGAAGGCAAACCTTGTTTTTTTAAGCCAAAACCATGACCGCCTTTCTCAAATAGGTGTAATGTCGCATTCGTATTGCCCGCTTTTAGCCAATCATTGTAAAGCTCCGCATTGTCAGCACCGAAGCCATGTGTATCATCATTGGCAACACAAAGGAACAAAGGGGGCGCATTTTCTGGAACGTGTACCTCTTCTAATGATTTATGTGTAGAATAAATGGAGGCAATAAAATCGGGACGTTTTTCAGGCATTTTGCTCAATGCTGCACCAAACGTTACAATACCACCCGCCGAAAAACCAATCATACCTACCCGTTTGGGTGAAATATTGTACTTTTCTGCATTATTTCTAACATATTCAATTGCTTTTAGCCCATCAGCTACCGCAAGAGGGATAGTGGTTTTAGAAGTTGAATTCCATTTTTTGGGGTCTTTTGCCATGTTCATAGACTCCTTGAAAGGGTCGTCAGTAACAAGATGATTGAGCCGATAACGCAGTACAAACGCGGTTATTCCTTTTGAATTCAACCATTGTGCAATATCCGAAGCCTCATGCTCAACGCCCAGAAAATTCATAGCCCCGCCCGGTGCAATAATGACAGCCGTACCCATATTATTGGATTTGGGTGGCAAGTATTCTACCAATGTGGGATTTACCACATTGTAAATAGATTTGGCATTGATTTTTTCAATAAAAATCTCTTTTTGCTCCCAATCCCAAGTTTCTGAACCTGGGGCTTTACCCTCGTAAAGGGGTATAATGGTTTGAGCATTTAAACCATTAAAAGCGAGGATACAGGCTATTCCTATCAGTAATTTGTAATTCATGTTTGATTTTTTATTTATAATCACCCCCTCAGTTTTACTTAATTTCATAATTAAACCCATCAAAATTAGCGGGTGTGGCTGATTTTTGTCCATTTCCTGTGGCAAAAAGCCCTAAATATGTACCTGTAAAGCCACCTGCTGTGACGGAACTTAAAAAGCGGGTATCTACTTCGGCTATTTTCATCAAAGGTTTATTGCCTTGCGTGTATTCAAAACTGTAATAATCTTTTGACCCCGAAATACTCAATTGAACAATACCTGCTTCCAATGGTATTTCTTTTTCAATATGCTGTATTTTACCTAAATAATACGACAGTACAAGTGTGCGCTTATTTTTTACATTTTTCACAGACAAATCATAATGATAATTAGATGATTTAAAAGCTGTTATCCCTGCTTCTTCATTGATTTTTTGAGGCATAAAATCAAGACTTACCGTCGCTTGAAAATCATAATGTTGTTGTCGTCTTCCTAAAAATGTTACACCAGGTAATTGATTAAGCGTAGATTCACTACCCATCAATCGCAAATAACCTTTTCGAGCCGATAAACTATAATTCGCTTCAATTGGATTATTGATATAATTCCATTCATAACCCAATTTGTCTTCGTCAAAACTTGTTTTAGTCGAAAAATCAAACTGCGGTTTTAACGGTGCAGGCAGTGAAGCGACTTGCATATCGAAAGCGGCTGTACCGTCATTATTTACCACAGGCCATGCTTTTTTATCCCATCTGACAGGTAATAAGAACGTTTCCCGCCCTAATATTTGATGGTCTTGATGATTCCGAAAAGCATGAGCCACCATAAACCAGCTGCTGTCTTGAGTTTGCACCAAATCGCCATGTCCGACACCTTGAATTGGGCTTGTTTCCGCATTCATATTGATATGCGTCAAAATTGGATTAGCGGGGTTGCTACTATATGGACCATCAATATATTTGCTTCGGGCAATGGTTTCTTTATGCCCGAATTCTGTTCCACCTTCGGCAATCATTAAATAATAAAAACCGTCTTTTTTATAAATGTGCGGACCTTCTGGATAGCGACTGCCTGTGCCAACCCATATATTTTTAGGTTTTGTGAGCAATTTGCCTGTTTTTATATCTATTTCTGTTAGATAAATACCTTTGTTGAGATTGGGGTCTGGACCCCAATTAACGGTAGAAGTCGTATATACTTTTCCATCATCGTCAAAGAACAAACTGGGGTCTATGCCCGATATATCTGTCCAAATAGGGTCTGACCATTCACCCGCAGGGTCTTTTGCTGTGACATAAAAATTGCCTTTTGCTGTAATATTGGTCGTAATCATATAAAACAAGCCCTTATAATATCTGATTGTGGGCGCAAAAATGCCCAATGTTATTCCTGCTTTATCAAGCGGCACTTGCTCTTCTCGCGTTAAAACATAGCCTATTTGTTCCCAATTCACTAAGTTTTTACTGTGAAAAATAGGTACGCTCGGAAAATAACCCATACTGCTGTGAACCATATAATAATCACCGCCTGCTCTACAAATACTGGGGTCGGAGTAAAACCCTGGTATG
>JANPGW010000452.1:0-4629 GCA_031424115.1 Saprospiraceae bacterium
GTAAAAATTAGCGTAATTCGTGTGAGAACTCAATTACAACTTTTTACCATAACACAAACTAATCTCCACCCCAATATATGGTTCATAATTAGGAATGCGCTGATATCCCACTTTCTCATACAACCTAATAGCCTCGGGCTGATTGTCGCCGGTTTCCAACTGTGCTACCTCAAAACCGTCTTCTTTTGCCCAATTTTCGAGGTTTTCAAGGAGTAATACGCCGATGGCACGTCCTCGTACTAAGGGGTCAACGTACATCCGTTTTATTTCAACGGCTTTCTCTGGCATTTCTAAAGGTTTGAATGCACCACACCCGACGGGCGTTTCACCATCAAAAGCAATGACGACCCGAGCATCTTCTGGCAGTTTATTGAAAGCATCAAAGAATGATTGATTGGTCGGATAACGTTCCCACAATTCTCTATCGAGCTTCTTGATAAGCCCCAATACAGAGGGGTCATCGGGAGTTGTGCGTTTAACAGAAATCATTTTTAATAGATTTTTCAATCCGTGCCACCGCTGTGAGCGGTAAAACGGTTGTTTATTTTCTTTTGACCTAAATAAAGCCCTAAAATCACCAAAGCCGTTCCCACAAAAGTATAAGCTGTAATGGGTTCATCCAATAAAAGCCAAGCGTAAAAAAAGCCGAAAATAGGGCATAAAAAAAGCCATAAAGCTGCTTTTACGGCATCTAATTTTAAAAGATACAACCATAGTTGCACGGCACCAATCGAAACGGGAATCACGAGCCACATCACCGAACCCCAAAATTGGGCGTCAAAATGATTTTTACTCATATCGGTCGTGAAAAAGGTCAAAGGCAGCAATAAAATACCCCCAAAAAGTACCTGCCAACCATTAATAGCCAATATCGGTAAATCCCATTTTCGACTTGAATAATAGACCGTTCCAATGGAATAAGAGAGCATACTTGACAGTAAAATAATGATGCCCAAAGGTGTGGTCAAGTTATTTTTTATTAACAGTGGATAAGTTGCAATCCCAACACCCACCATGCCTAAAGTTAAGCCCAGCCAGACATTTTTAGAAACCGATTTTTTGAGCCATAAAGCTGTTAAAACGCTGATAAACAAGGGATTAGTGGCAATTGAAAGCGTTCCGATACCCGCCGCCACACGCTCCATTGCCAAACCAAACAAACCCAAATACAAAGCGACATTTAAAAAACCATAGATTATCAATGGTTTCCACTCATCTTTGTGAGGTAGACTGTACCCCCTCAGTATGTGAGCACCCACAAGCATCAATGCACCCGCAATAAAGAATCGGACATCGGCAATCACAAACGGTTGAGCGGATTTCAGACCATATTTTGTAGCGACTGAAGCAGAAGCCCAAAGCATGGCAAAAGCCAAACCTAAAAATATATATTTCATAAAAAAGAGCTAAGTATGCGTATAAAAATATCCGCAAAACTACACATTCTTTTTTAATATCTTAAAACCGCATATTCACGCCAAAAGTAACGGATTTGGCGAAGGGGTATGTTGCCCGCCGGTCAATGCCCGGAGTGAGGTTTCTGTTGAAGTTCGACTGATTACCAAAAGGGCTTTGACCCATAAAACCAAAATTATCAGTGTAACGGATTTCAGCATCACTACCCGAATATTTAGTAAAAACGAACAGATTATCCGATAAAATGTACAGGCGTACACCTTTTATTTTACCAATTTTATCGAAAGTGTAACTCAGATTGAGGTTGTCTAATTTCACAAAATTGCCTTTTTCAAGCGTATAATCCGAGAAGCGAATAAGGTCTTTTGCATTAGAAAGGCTGTATTCTGTTTTGATTTTATTGGAGCCAAAATAAGCGCCATTTTCATGAAAACCTCGATATTCATTCACAATATCAAAACCGAAGCCCCCCCTCAGTATAAAGCCCATTTCAAATTGTCCGACCCTAACACTGTTTGACCAGGCTCCTGTCCATTTCGGCAAACTGTTACCAATGATAGTGCTTACGGGCTGACCCTCTGTATCCATAACATACTTTGAAACGCCATTTTCACTAATAGCCGAGAATATGTAACCCCTAAAATTGCCCAGTTGCTCACCCTCTTTGACCTGCATTATGGGTGCCAGGCAACCCAATTCAGCATGACCGACATAAAATTCTGAATAATTATTCAATCCTTGGAATTCGGGCGATAAGCCATAAAATCCTTTTGAAAAATCAAGGATTTTAGATTTATTTTTGTTAAAAGTCAAACCCGTTTCCCAACTAAAAGGCAGCTTATCATACTTTGAAATCGGCGTACCGCGAAGGGTCAATTCAATGCCTTTATTCTGCAAAGTAGCGGTGTTTGCCCATATATTGGTGTCATAAATAGGAAATCGAGTCTGCGAAATAATATCTGATACCTTATTTTGATAAACATCAACAGACCCATAAAGCCTTTCTCCCCAAAACACAAAATCCAACCCACCATTCCACTCTCTTTTTATCTCCGCTCCTAAATCAAGGTTGCTCATTTGCTCCAAATTCAATTGCTTATTGGGACTGTATCTATACTGCTCGGTTGCAATACCTGCTTGATACGGGGCGGCACTGGTTGTGCTATAACTGCCTCTTAATTTGAAAGTATTAAAATATTCCCAATCAATCAATCGAGCGATGTCTATACCCATGCCGATATTCGGTTGGGGCGTCCATTTTTTATCAATGCCCAAACGAGAAGAACCATCATACCGAAATCCAAGTGATAAGAAATAGATTTGCTTAAAATCCAATGTCGTATGGGTATAAAACCCCGCTAAAATATGGTTATTCCAAGTCGTTTTTTCAACCGGTTTTAATGAGTCAGCATCGTAAGCTACTTTTTTACCTAACGCCAATTCATCAAAATTGGTAGCATTTTTATCAAAATCTCTTGTATAAAGTGCCGTTTGGGTATATTTTAAATTTTGAAATTCATATCCGGCATTGGCTTTAATATTCCATTGATTGATTTGTTTATCGTAAGAAAGACCAGCATTCAGGTAATTGTTAGCAACCGCATTCTTGTTTTTAAAAGCCAGGCCATTTTGAATAGCACCTTTGTAAAAGCTGGTTTTACTGTAAAATATGCCATCTTTTAAGTCTTGATTTTCAAGCATCGCGTTGGCAACGAATTTGAAATCCTCATTAATCTGCCACTCTGCTTTTAAGCTGCCCGTATAGGCTAAAGTCTTGTTTTTATGCCAATTTTGTTCAATGATACTGAGGGGGTTGTATGTATCAAATGTGAATGACTCAAAATAACCACCATTGTGCAATTGCTGACTATCATAAATAGGCGCTGTCGGATTGAAGGAATGAGCATACGTAAAAGCCTCATTGAAAGCAATATCGGCATTTCGGGTAGTCACTGCCGATTGAGCCGTTAAACGTAATTTATTATTAAAAAAGCGACTTTGAAGGTATAAACGTCCATTGAATTGCTGAAATCCTGAATTTTTCAAGACGCCCTCTGCATGGCGGTAATTGCCCGATATTCTGACATCTGTGTTTTTAAAATGGTTGCTATATGCCAGATTATATACTTGAGTCAAGGCTTTTTGTAATACCAAACTGCGCCAATCTGTGCTACTGCCTAAATTTTGCCCGCCTCCATTGATAAATTCCTCAGGACTTAAAACTGTCATCATGCGAGACACCCCCTCAGTAGTGAGGGCAGTATTGAAGCTAAAACCGCTATTATAATTACCTTTGTGGGTTTCAAAATTGATGACACCATTTGAGCCCCGAATCCCATAAGCAGCACCACTTTTTATGACCTCGACACCATAAATATCCATGGGGTCAAGGAGATTTAATGACGTGTAGGGCATACCATCAATCATCATATTTGGTTTATTATCCCCATTAATGGTATTCAAGCCTCGTATTCGAGCGGCAAAAGACTCATTCGGGTCATTCCCAGCACGAGTAATTTCCACACCAGATACCTTACCCCTCAGTAATTGGAGTGGGTCGTGGATGTTGCCTTTGTTGAAATTTTTAGCGTAAAAATATTCTTTAGCAATTAATTGTCGTCTTTTATATGTTGTTTGAAAAGGTACAATCTCGTAACAAATTATTGTTTTAGGATCCATCTCTAATTGAACATTTATGACATCATGCTCTATCTCTTGTATATTCTTCAAGTAACCGACAAACTCAATAATTAAAGAATCAGTTCCATTCGGTACTTCTAACTTATAAAAACCATCAATATCAGTTACAGTACCTATTTTAGTAACTCTTAAAAATACAGATGCACCGACTAAAGGTTCATTGGTTTCTTTATCTGTTACCGTACCCGAAATCGTCCGTTGAGAAAAACCAAAGAAGGTGAAAAAGATAAAAAAGAAGGGTAAAATGTGTTTTATTTTTTTCATCACTGTGTTTTTAAGTTGAATTTGTGAGTTCATTTTTTTCAAACATTCAACCAAATATACGATGATTATGTAAAATTTCATTTTAAATGAATAAAAAACATATTCTTAAATTTTTTAAATCAACTTTTGATACATTATATATGCATTCACCAAACCTAATTTTTGATGTTGAAAGGCTTCCGGTATTTCCCCAATAATCGTAAAACCTAAGCGTTGCCACAGCCGTACAGCCACTTCATTGGTTTTGAC
>JANPGW010000453.1:0-1953 GCA_031424115.1 Saprospiraceae bacterium
GAAGATTTTCGGCAAGACAAGATACTGAGGGGTATGGTTATTCAGCAAATTCAGGTGCAAAACCCCACTCAATTTGAGCCAGTCAATGACCATTATCTGCCTATTATTAAAAACCTTGAGAACAGAATTCGGCATTTGAAGAAATACTGATTTCTGTATTTACAGAAATACTGTTGACCTAAATAATACGCTAATATTTTTGAGGTGTTGTTTCGGGTACTAAAGGGAGGAGGGTTAGCTCACAGGGTAAACACCGTAAGCCAAAAGAGCTTTACGCAGATTGATTATTCCTTTTCGATTGAGTTGCAGTAGTTCAGCAGTAGCTCTTCCTTGAGATGTAAGGCCTCCAACGGTGGAAAAATTATCTTGCCACTGAAAATGGTCTTGCCAATTATCAGTCCTTGGGTTGAATAAAGCAATTAATATTCCCGATATAGGGTCTTTAGCCGTTATTTTCTGACCTTTTCTATTATTACAGCCGCCACAAGAAAAAGCAAGGTTTATTAACTCATTTGTACCACCTTCATAAAGGGAGATAATGTGTTCCACATTAAAAGTATCGGGTGAAAAATCGTGCGGGATTTTACAATACTCACAGCAACCAAGTGCGCGAAATTCGACAAAAGCTCGTTCTGTGGGTGTAAATTTTCGCCTTTTAAGCATGGTAATTTTTAAGGGGGAATTGCTTAACTAATTCGGTTAAAGGAACTTGGCGTAAAGTGGCTAACCTTGCTAACAAGGCTACTCTTTCAGCACTTTTTTCTTCGATGAAGTCTGTAATGAGTAAGATTTCTTCTTTTTCTTTGTCTGAGATAGTATTCTTGTATTGTTTATTTTGTAATTCCTTGAAACGTCTGATGATAGATGCCGGAATAAGGGATTTGATTTGTTTCAGTAAAACAGCTTCTTCGCCAAGTGGGGGCATAGATTTCTGACCGCTAATGGTGCGATTAAGTTGTTCAAAAAAAGCCGCTAACTCAGCACTATTCAAACGTGAAATGCCTTGAATTAAATCATCGAATCGGACTTGTAAGCCTTTTTTTATTTCAACCGTTTGCATTATAAATTGTTTTTTTAACAAAAATAATAGTTTAGAATAAAACTTACAAGAAAATTAATCAACAAAGGCAGTCTTCGAGAGGTTCGTTGTAACATACACATACTCGGGATTTCAATCACTTCATAGCCATATAATCAGAATATTTTCGGATATAATCACCCTCATCGTAGGGTAGGGAAGCAAATACTAAGCAAATAGCCTCTTTTGAAAAGTTGAGTTCCGTTGCCCACAACATTGGGGGAATGTGTAAACCAATATTGGGTTTATCGAGATGAAAGGTCTCCTTTTTTTGACCATCATCCACCAAAACGTCGAAACTGCCGTTTAGTGCCACCAAAAACTGATGACATTCTTTGTGAGCATGCGCCCCTCGTTGTTCTCCTTCGGCAATATCATATAAATAAAAAACCCGTTTTATCTCAAAAGGAACATGATGCCCGCCTTCAATAAATGACAAACTGCCCCTTTTATCCGATATTTTAGGGAATGTTATGAGACTCGCTTTTAAATCAGTCATTAAAAAATTGTTTTATACAATCACAAACCTGTTCAACCTCATTGAGTGTTAAAATGGGTGACATGGGTAAACTGATGCACGTTTCTGCTATTTCTTCAGCCAAAGGAAAAGCACCTTTTTTATAATTCAAATCCTGATAAGCTTTTTGTAAATGCGGTGGAATAGGGTAGTGGATGACCGTTCCGATGCCGTTTTTTTGCAAATACGCTTGCAAATCATCGCGCCTTGAGGTTCGAATCATGTACACGTGATAAACGGAAGTACAGTTATCGGCTATTACTGGTAACACTACATCTCCAACACCTTCGAGTAACGAATCATACCAAGATGCTACTTTGTTGCGCTGCGCATTATCGCGATTCAAATATTGCAATTT
>JANPGW010000454.1:0-2169 GCA_031424115.1 Saprospiraceae bacterium
ATACAAAATCGAGGGCTTGCTTGAAAAATATTGCAAGTTTTTACCAGTTGAAATTGTGTTCGGCACCGAAAAAAAAGACGATAAAGACGTTCCGAAAGTCATCAACAACCCCTCTCCGGCTTGGAAAAAATCGCCGAGTGAGTTGACGGACGAAGATTACAAGAATTTTTACAGCGAATTGTACCCCCTCAGTACACCGCCGCTTTTCTGGATTCATTTGAATGTGGATTATCCTTTCAATCTGACCGGTATCCTTTATTTCCCAAAAGTGTCTAACGCCCTCGAAGTACAAAAAAACAAGGTGCAACTTTTCAGCAATCAGGTTTTCGTGACCGATGATGTGAAAGAGATTTTACCTGAGTTTTTGACGTTATTGCATGGTGTGATTGATTCGCCGGATATTCCTTTGAACGTGTCGCGCTCGTATTTGCAAAGTGATAGAGAAGTAAAAAAAATCACTCAATATATCACTAAAAAAGTGGCCGATAAACTCAGCGAACTGTTCAGAAACAGCCGCGAAGAATATCAAGAAAAATGGGGCGACATTGGCGTTTTTGTGAAATATGGTATCATTTCAGACGAAAAATTCGCGGAACGTGGCAATGAGTTTGCCTTGTTGAAAACCGTTGACAACCAATATTTTACGCTTGAAGAACTCAAAGAAAAAGTAAAAGGCAACCAAACGGACAAAAACAATCGCTTGGTCTTGATTTATAGTAACAATCTCAACGCCCACCATACCCAAATAGAATCGGCAAAAAGTCGTGGTTATGAAGTTTTGGAGATGGATACGCTGATTGATAACCATTATATGCAGCATATTGAGTATAAAATCGGTGAAGTCACTTTCGTTCGTGTTGACTCAGATACAGCTGATAATTTGGTGCAAAAAGATGAAAAGCGCGAGTCAGTATTGTCGGAAGACGAACAAAAAGCGGTGAAGGAAACCTTTGAAAACATGGTAAAAGGTACCCCCTCAGTACGTGTGGAGTTGACCCCTCTTTCACCTGAA
This sequence comes from Saprospiraceae bacterium, assembly GCA_031424115.1. Taxonomy (GTDB): domain Bacteria; phylum Bacteroidota; class Bacteroidia; order Chitinophagales; family Saprospiraceae; genus JAAFJT01. Next base: position 1,013 of record JANPGW010000454.1, read on the forward strand.
GATCAGCCGGTGCAAATCACTCGCAATGAGTTTATGCGCCGCATGAACGAAATGCGCCAGTTCCAAGGGATGGATTTTGGAGCTATGCCGGATTCCGTGACGTTGGTAGTGAATACCAATCACCCATTGGTAGCGGATAAATTATTGAAAATCGGTGAGGCGGCAGATAAAGAAAACTTCGCCAAATACTTATACGACTTGGCACAAATTTCACAAGGTACCCTTAAGGGCGCTGACCTAACAGCTTTTGTAAAACGCAGTTTGGAGTTTGTGAAATAGGCAGGTTGATAAGTAATTCGTTTAATTTTATAAATTTGCAGCGTAACAAGGAACAAGTGTTTCCTTGTTACGTTTTTTTTGTTTTAATTGATAAAATTTTAAAACCTTAGCAATGAATATTTTATCAAAATACGCCCACTTGCTGGTGAATTATTGCCTTGAAATAAAAGAAGGCGAAAAACTGTTTATTCAAACCACCACCCTTGCCGAACCCCTCGTCAAAGAGGTCTATCGGGAAGCCTTGCGAGCAGGGGCAGCGGTAGTCGAGACCGACTTGATTTTCAGAGAAAAAAGCCGGACGTTCATGACCGAAGCCAATGAAGAGCAATTGAAAAGCATTTCGCCTTTTTATAAAATGGCGATGGAGACTTTTGATGCTTATTTGCATATTCGCGCTCCTTTCAATCTGCGGGAAGATGCCAATGTGGAGTCAAAACATGAATGGTTGAATGGAAATAGTGCAAAAATCCGCGGTGAAGCCATGAAAACCGTCTCCAATACTTATTTTGAAAGAACGGCTAAAAGGGGGCAAGCCGGTGGTATGAAGCGCAATTTGTGCCAATATCCAACCGATGCCGCGGCGCAAGAAGCGGGTATGTGCCTGAGCGATTACGAACATTTTGTCTTTAATGCCTGCAAACTTTATGAAGACAACCCCACCGAAGCGTGGCTCGAAGTCCGACGATCGCAACAACGCATCGTTGATCATCTTAATCGTTGTAAGTCGGTGAGGTATATAGGTGACAATATGGATATTTCGTTCAGTACTGATGGGCGTATTTGGATGAATTCGGATGGGCAAACCAATATGCCGAGTGGCGAAGTCTATACTTCTCCGGTTGAAGATTCTGTTAACGGAAAAGTACATTTCAGTTATC
>JANPGW010000455.1:0-59270 GCA_031424115.1 Saprospiraceae bacterium
CAAGTCCGATTTGCCCCTCAACAAGGTAAATACAAGATTTTTATCATTGATGAGGTTCATATGTTGTCGTCATCGGCATTCAATGCTTTTTTGAAAACCCTTGAAGAGCCGCCACCTTACGCGATTTTTATCTTAGCGACAACTGAAAAACATAAAATTATCCCGACGATTTTGTCAAGATGCCAGATTTTCGACTTCAGAAGGATTCAAATACCCGATATTGTTGCCCACCTTCAAAAAATTTGTTTAGCGGAAGGATTGACAGCCGACCCCGATGCTTTGCACATTATAGCCCAAAAAGCGGACGGCGCTTTGCGGGATGCTTTGTCTATTTTTGATCGCATTGTGAGCGGGAGTGACGGTAAAATGTTGCGCTATTCAGATGTCATTGAAAATCTGAACGTGCTGGATTATGATTATTATTTTAAAATGACTGACGCCCTCTTGGCAGAAGATGTCAGCCAAGTGATGTTGATTTTTGATGATGTGATGCGCAAAGGTTTTGACGGCGACACTTTTGTCAATGGTTTGGCAGAGCATATCCGCAATATATTGATTTGCAAGGACGCCCAAATGTTGCAATTATTGGAAGTCGGTGACAATTTGAGAAAACGCTATCAACAGCAAGCCTCGATAGCCTCAACTTCGTTCCTACTATCAGCTTTAAATCTGTTAAATGAGTGTGATGTTAATTTCAAACAAGCACGCAACAAGCGTTTGCACATCGAAATGACCTTAATTAAAACCGCTTATATCAACAGAGCTATTGATTTGGCAACTTTACCCCAAATAGCCAAAAGTGAAATGGCTGTTGTGGAAAAAAAAACTGATGTCGTGAGCAAATCTACGGTTTCTAACGAGCCTAAAAAAGAATCAACACCACCCCGGGGGCTTGAGCCCCCCCCCGCTCAGTATAGATCAGATAGATACCAAACAGATGAGTCTGTGCCACCCACAGCCGATGAACCGCCCGCTCCCAATCCGGAAAACGAGGGTTTGCCGGGTCCCGCAACGTCCAGAGTAAAAAGTCTGCCGTCGAGTATGGTTTCGATGCCTAAAATCGGCTCAATCGAATCCATCGCTCAGATGATTGAAGAAGAGGAAGCCATTTTAGCTCAGACTGTGTCAAAATTGACTTACGAAAATCTCGTGGAAAGTTGGAAAAAATATGCCGAAACCCGGGAATCGCCTTCGACGAAATTAGCACTTTTAAATGCACAATTGGATTTGGAAGATACCCGAGTCATCGCGCGGGTGGGTACCGAATTGGCCATCGGTTTTATCCAATCCGAGATGGGTTTGTGTGATTTTTTGCGTTTCGATTTGAACGAAGCCCGATTAACCCTTGAAACGCGACTTGATAATGCGCTCACACCCGAAGAGTTGAAAGTCACTACAAATGTGAAAAGATATTTGACGCCGCGTGAAAAATTGAAAATGATGATGGAAGTCAATCCTTTAGTCAAAGATTTAGCGGTGAAATTAAGTTTGAAGCCTGACGAGTAATGGTTAATACTGTTAACAAGCAACATAACTTTATAAAAATCGTTTGACATTTTCTACTAAAACTCAATTCTGTTATTCAAAGTTCTTATTTCCATGAGGTCATTATACACTTTACTTGTCGTAATATGTTCATTTTCTATCTCTTCGGCACAAACTGACGGGTTCGACATTTCACCGTTACAAAGCAATTATCTTTTGGGCAGCTACAAATCTAAACCGGTTTTGCGCGGTGCACCCGATTCCATTAACTTACCTTTTGTGGAAGATTTTTCTTACATGGGCCCTTATCCCGATGCTGATTTATGGTTAGATAATCAAGTTTTTGTGAATAGCACGATGGGTTTTAGCCCCCCCTCAGTAGGTGTGGCAACTTTCGACGCTATTGATGCCAAAGGGCGACCTTATAGTAGTGTGGGCAATACCGATACGGCAGATATTTTGACATCCAACTATATCAATTTGAAAGATTTTGTAGGAACCGATGGTATCAAACGCAATTTGACGGTCAATGATAATATTGTGATGAGTTTTTTTGTTCAACCCAAAGGCTTGGCGTATGCTCCGGGGGAGACAGATTCTTTGGTGTTGGAGTTCCGAGATGCTGCCGGCAATTGGAATTATGTAAAAGGGTATAAAGGAATTCCGGATTCTACGTTGCGGAAAAATCCATTGGATATTCAGGTGCCTTTCACTTACTATGCGGTAGCTATCAACGAAGCAAAATATTTATTCGGGAAATTTCAATTTCGTTTTTTCATGGTAGGCAGAACCGGCGGTGCGTTTGAACATTTTCATTTGGATTATATAAAAATTGCCCCTAACAGAACCCTTTCTAATAAAAGTTTAGATGATTTAGCGTTTGTTGAAACGCCCAAACCCATTTTAAAACGCTATACTTCCATGCCTTGGAAACACGCGTTTCCACAAATATCGACTGAAATTAGAGATACACTCAACGCTACTTTTTTCAATCATTTTGCCACGCAACGCAATCCAACCAATACCAATCTGAAAATTGACGCCTCGGATGGTACGTCTTTGGTATCCACTTTTACACTTTTGGACGGGGTGAATATTCCACCCAGCGTCTTTTTGACGTCCGCCACCAAAAATTATCCGGCTTCATTGAAACAACAATTAGCTACTATTCCGGCAACTACTGAAAAATTAGATGTAAAAACCGAATACAGTCTTGCTATAGAAGGACAAGAAGGAAAGGACTTAAAGAAAGCTGCGGTTAGAAACGATATGACGTCTTCTAATACCGCTTTCAATAACTATTTTGCGTATGACGACGGTACTGCCGAAATGCAGTTTTCAGCCACCGGTGAAGGTATGCAAATCGCTATTCGATATCGGGCGAATGTCGCAGATTCACTGCGAGGAGTTATGTTTTTCTTTCCTCACATCAATGGCGATGCACCGAAAGATGCTGTTTTCAACCTTAAAATATGGAAAGATTCGTTGAAAACAACGCCGATTTTTGAAATGAAAAACGTCAAACCTTTCTATTTGACCACTTTGGCAGATACTTTACAAGGTTTCACAAGCTATAAAACCTTGGACAAAAACGGAAACGCTGTCCCGATTCCGGCAGGTGATTTTTACGTCGGTTGGCAGAATGTCGGCGATGTTAAAATTCCGATTGGTTTGGATAGAAATAATACGGATAAAACCCAATATTTGTATCAATATCTCAGTGGCAGTTGGGAACAAGTGAGCAACACCCGTAAAATTGGCGCTGTGATGGTGCGCCCGATATTCGGCAATCAGCCGGTTCGCAACAGCAGCACGCTGAAAGTGACAGATTTGCCGCTTTCTGACGTGATGACGGTTTATCCCAATCCGGTGAATGACCGCTTGTATTTCGATATTAAAAAAGGCTTTTCAGAAGACTATGAAATGAGCGTTTTTAACCTCACCGGGCAGTTGCTCCAACGCGAGATACTGAGGGGGGGGGAAATGATGCTGAACAATATAGGTTCAGGTGTTTATTTTTTAAAAGTCAGAAATTTGAAAGACAATCAAATTTTTAATCATAAATTTGTGGTCAATAAATGATTTTTACCCATTTCAATAACTTTATTTCACAATATTATGGATATTACTGTTCAAGAACTCAAAAAACGGTTAGACGCCGGCGATAAATCTTTCGTTTTTATTGACGTGCGTGAACCCCATGAATATCAGGATTTCAATCTTGGAGCAAAACTTATTCCGTTGGGCTCTGTACCCAATGCTTTGGCAGACCTTGCTGAACATAAAAACGACGAAATCGTGGTACATTGCCGCAGCGGCGCGCGTTCGGGTCAAGCTAAAGCATTTATGATGCAAAACGGTTTCACGAATGTACGCAACCTCGAAGGAGGTGTGTTGGCGTGGATGAGTGAATATGGTAGATAGGTTTTTTTGCACGAACCTGCCTCTGTCGGCAGACTTGTTGCGCGAATTTTACACGAATTACACAAATTTTTTCTAATTGTATGTGTTCCTATTTTTCTCATTAATGAATTTCATCACCTTGTAATTTGTTTAATTCGTGTAAAAAATTCGTGTAATTCGTGTAAAAAAAATTCATGTAATTCGTGTAAAAACACTACACTACAAGTCACAAAACTCAAACTTTTCCCCATCAAAAAGCCCTTTATCACTCAGCTTAAGGCGAGGAATAACCAGCAAAGCCATGAAAGATAAAGACATATATGGCGAAGTCAAGGTACTGCCCATCGCGCGTGACATCTTGACCAATCGAGTATATTTTTCCGCCACCATTTCACAAGATTCTGTGCTCATCAAACCGGCTACCGGCAATGGCAGGGCTTCTTCCCTATCACCATCTACTGCCGATAAACCGCCTTTCGCTTCCACCAACAGATTGACCGCTCGGGCAATAGACGCATTATCAACGCCTACCGCAATGATATTGTGTGAGTCGTGAGCAACTGAAGAAGCAATCGCGCCGCTTTGCAACCCAAAATTTTTGATAAAAGCCACTGCCGCCGGCGCATCTACATACCGATTGACCACGCATATTTTGAGAATATCATTGTCAATATCCGATTGAGCAAAACCATCTTGAAGAGTTACTGTACCTTGAATTTTATTCGTAATCAATTGACCATCAAGGACTTCTATGATATTAATGTGGTCATGGGTCAAAGCCATCTCAAAGTCAGCAGCTTTTTTGGTGGTAATATTGAAGTTATTAACAACTTTTTCCGGTTTGGTGTGGATAAAACTGTATCCGTTTTCAGCCACTATTTTACCGTCAATAACAGTTTTGATGATATTGAAATCATGGGGGTTATCAACCATAATAAAATCAGCAGCTTCGCCAACTCTAAGAGTTCCAACGTCCAATTTATAATGCTCGACCGGATTGATACACGCCATTTTTAGGACTTTAAATAGATCATTTCCTTGAACAATAGCTCGTTTGACCAGCAAATTGATGTGCCCGATGAGCAAATCGTCAGGGTGTTTATCATCGGAACAAAACATCATTGTGTCATAAAACTCGTCAATCAGCGGTTCAAGAGTATTGAAATTTTTAGCCGCACTCCCCTCTCTGATAATGACTTTCATGCCATTTTGCAGCTTAAAACGGGCTTCTTCCAACATATAACACTCATGGTCGGTGGTGATTTTTTTGGACAGGTATTTAAGGGCTTGCTCGCCCATCAAACCCGGAGCATGACCGTCAATGGGTTTTTGATGCTTATGAGCCACTTCCAAAATGGCGGATACTGAGGGGTCGTCAAAAATGACACCGGGCCAATTCATCATCTCTGCCAAGTACTTTACGTCATCCAAAGCCAGTAATTCGTCAATATCTTCGGCAGTAATTGCAGCACCCGCGGTCTCAAAAGTAGTAGCCGGAACACACGAAGGTGCGCCAAAATTAAATTTGAAAGGCACTTTTCGCCCATTCTCAATCATGTAATAAACACCACTTTTACCCAAAACATTGGCAATCTCATGGGGGTCGCTAACGGTTGCCACTGTCCCGTGCAAAACAGCGGTTTTAGCGAACTCCGTGGGTAGCAACATTGAGCTTTCGATATGCACATGCGCATCTATGAACCCCGGTAGGATATAATTTTCTACTTTTTTGTCCACTTTTTCAATGCTCTTAATCCTTCCGTTGGCAACAGTTACCCGCGCAGGAAAGATTGTTTTGTGGCGAATGTCTATCAGATTGCTTTCGATAACCATATTTTGAATTTTTAGAAAGTAAAAATAGCAAAAAAAATACCCTCTCAGTAGCGCGTTTTACAAATTTTCAGAATTTTAAATTCCATAACTTATTGATTATCAGCGTTACGAGGATTTTTAAACCCTCGTAACGCTATGCGCACCATTCAAGAGCCTTTTCCAAAAATAAACATATTTCTCGAAAAAGCTTAACTTTGAATGAATTTGAAATCCTTTGAAAATGAAAAGTTTAAAACCCGTCTTATCTCTAATTGCCGCTTCAATAGTTCTGTGTTTTTTATACGTTGTAATCAATAAAACAAACGTAGAAAAAAACGAAAAAAACGGATTAGAACCCCAGCCAACAAATTGGCTCTTCAACCAGCGAGCTTTTCCCTACGAGCAAATCAAGCGGGAATCTTATTGGGGAGCAGTCAGGCAAGCGCAAAGTTTCAGGAAACAAGGATTAGCAACCCGCAATTCGGCGAATTGGACATTGGCGGGACCTAATAATGCCGGTGGGCGCATCACTTCGATTGCCGTTCATCCCGCTGACGCTCAAACTATTTACATCGGTGCTGCCGCCGGTGGCGTTTTTAAAACAGTTAATGGCGGCAATTCATGGATGCCTATTTTTGATAACAACAGCAGCTTGTCCATCGGCGATATTGCGGTGGCACCTTCTGATAAAGATGTTTTGTACGTCGGAACGGGTGAGGCAAACGGCGGTGGTGGTTCCGTGAATTTTGACGGATTAGGCGTTTTCAAAAGCAGTAATGGCGGTTCTTCGTGGCAAAATATCGGGTTAGAGAATGTCGGCAGTATCGGTAAAGTTGCCGTTAACCCACAAAATTCTAACACAGTATTCGTCGCAGCGATGGGCTATTTGTACGAAAATAGCCCGCATAGAGGTGTTTATCGGACAAAAGATGGTGGCAGCACGTGGCAAAAAGTGTTATATCTCTCTGATTCAACCGGCTGCATTGATATTTCAATCAACCCCAACAATCCCAATATTATTTATGCTGCAATGTGGGAACGCATTCGGCGTCCGCATTTGCGAGATTATGGCGGCTCGACTTGTGGCATTTATCGGTCAAAAAACGGCGGGGACACTTGGGAAAGATTATCGAACGGACTGCCTACCACCGATGTGGGTAGAATAGGCATCGTGGTGTCTCCGGCTACTCCCGAAGGGGGTACAACCGGCTCGGTGTGTTATGCTATATATGCCGATGAAGTCGGTTTTTTTAAAGGCATTTATCAATCTACCGATGCGGGAGATAATTGGGTAAAACAAGACCCTAATAATCAGCTCACTTACATGTATGCCTCTTTTGGTTGGTGGTTCGGTAAAATATATGCCGACCCGACCGATGCTCATAAAGCCTATGTTTTGGGTTTAACCGTTCATAGAAGTTCTGATGATGGGCAAAATTGGGAGGCAATTGCTGCCAATGTTCACGTGGATCAACATGCTTTGTGGATAAATCCGAATAATCCGAACCAAATATATTGTGGCAATGACGGGGGATTTTATACTTCTGATAATGGGGGGTCATCCTGGAATCATGTGAATAATTTGCCAATTTCTCAATTTTACACCTGCGAAATTGACGCTAAAAATCCCCAACGCCTTTACGGTGGCACGCAAGACAACGGCACTTGGCGCACTCTAACGGGAGGAACAAACGATTGGCAGCAGATTTTGGGTGCTGATGGCTTTGTGAGTTTGGTCAATCCGATTGACAACAATTATGTCTATGCTTCGGCACAAAATGGTGCTTTATATCGGTCAATCAATGGTGGAGCAAGTTTTTCGGGTGCTTTATCCGGTATGGGTTTAAACGACCGTCGAAATTGGAAAACACCGGTTGTGATGGCACCTGATAATCCGGCTACTTTGTATTATGGCTCCAATCGGTTGTATCGTTCAACGAATCATGCGAGTACATGGAGCGTTATTAGCCCCGATTTGACGAAAGGCAGCGGTGGGGGTAATTTGGTTTATGGTACCATAACGGCTATCGCGGTGTCACCTAAAAATCCCCAAATAATATATTGTGGAGCAGATGATGGGACTGTTTCAATTACGTCGGATGGGGGCATCAATTGGTCTAAAATCACGAATGGTTTGCCCAATCGTTGGGTGACCGCTATTGAAGCCGACCCATTTGATGAGAATACGGCTTATATCACTTTTTCAGGCTACAAATGGTGGGATTATCAGCCACACGTTCTCAAAACCAACAATAAAGGAAATACTTGGCAGGATATATCCGGTAATCTGCCCGAAGCACCGGTTAATGATATTATTATTGACCCTTCACCAACGGCTCAAAATGCGGGTTCAGGGAGTAAAGTGTATTACGTAGGAACCGATTTTGGCGTTTTTGCGACGTATGATGGCGGTGTAAAATGGGAAATAGTGGGCACCGGTTTGCCTTTGGTTTCTGTGATGGATATGACATTTCATGCCGCAACCCGAACCCTTGTCGCAGCTACTCACGGGCGTTCGATGTATCTTATCAACCTTCCCCCTGTGAATAATAGTTTATCCATTGGGGGCTCCATTCGGCGAGAACAAGGAGATACTGTGGCGGCGCAAATTTCTTTATTTCAAAACAGTATATTACAAACTTCTAACGGCAGTCTTTTCAATTTCAGTCAATTGACTAACGGGCAAAATTATAGTATAACGCCTTACAGGAACGATAACCCAGTCAGAGGCGTGACAACTTTTGATATAGCCCTCATCAGTCGCCATATTCTTGGCATAGTTCCCCTCAGTAGTCCTTATAAAATCATTGCCGGAGATGTAAACCACGACGGGGAGTTAGATGCTGAAGACATGTTGATTATTCGCAAATTGATATTGCGCCAATTGGATACTTTTCCGCACAACACTTCATGGCGGTTTGTACCGACAAACTATGTTTTCACTAATCCAGAAAGCCCTTTTTCTGCTGCGTTTCCAGAATATTGGACGGTCAATAATTTAACTCAAAATATTAGTAATGCCGATTTTTATGCCATTAAAACCGGCGATGTCAATAATTCCGCTTCTTTGTTGCTAAACAATAAAGTTGAAATCAGGAATGAAGATAAAATATTGACAGTCAATATTTTAGACCAACAATTAGAAGCCGGTAAAACATATAAGATTCCTTTAGTTATCAATTTTGATGATAATAAAAACGCTGAATGTGCTACTTTATCCGGTATTCAGTTTGCCTTGAATTGGGATAAAAATGTTGTTGAGAATTTTGACATGCAAGCGGGAGATTTGCCTCAATTTGAAGCATCTCATTTTGCTATTTTTCATAAAAAAGGCATTGCTGCCGTGGCGTGGAATAGTCAAAATTTTCATAAAAATAATAAACCAACAACGCTTGTCAACTTGATGATTCGACCTAAAAAAACTGTACAATTAAGTGATATTTTATCCCAAAACCTTCAGCATACTGAGGGGTCTAATCCCGAAACTTCGGGAGGCGCTTTTGATGCAACGGGACAGCAATTTTCTTTGAAATGGAACTTTATTTCAGATAAAAAGAATGATTTTACGCTTTTCCAAAACTATCCTAATCCTTTTACTTACGAAACCAAAATTCCTTTTGAACTGACAGAAAAAAGCAAGGTTCGTTTGACCGTTTCGGATTTATCAGGTCGGATTTTAATGCAAATCAATGGTTTATATGCTCAAGGTTACAACGAAATAATTTTTACGGCTAAACACATGAATACATCCGGCGTATTGATGTGCAGATTGGAAACGCAGAAACAAACAGCAACACAGTTGCTACTGTTTAAAAAATAATGTTGAGAAAAATCACATCGTTTTTATTTCTGCTACCAATGCCGTCAAAACTTTTTTAGCGTCGCCAAAAAACATACTTGATTTTGGATTGTAAAACAAAAGATTATCAATGCCGGCATAGCCTGCACTCATCGAGCGTTTATTGATAATGATATGCTTTGCTTTATCAACTTCTAAAATAGGCATGCCGTAGATTGGAGAAGTGGGGTCTGTTTTAGCAGCCGGATTAACCACATCGTTGGCTCCTACAATCAAAACTACATCCGTTTGTTCAAATTCAGGATTGACATCATCCATTTCTACCAATTTGTCATAATCGACATTCGATTCTGCAAGCAGTACATTCATGTGTCCAGGCATACGACCTGCAACAGGATGAATAGCATATTTGACTTCCACACCGCGCTCCTCCAATAGCAATTCCAATTCGTGAATAATATGTTGAGCATGCGCTACTGCCAAACCATAACCGGGCACTATTACTACTTTTTTAGAATAATTCATCAAAACCGCCACATCAGAAACGGAAATATCTTTAATAGCCCCCCCCTCAGTATGACCACTTGCAACAGCTCCATTTTGGCCACCAAATGCTCCAAAAATAACGCTGCTTAAAGAACGATTCATTGCTTTGCACATAATGATTGTTAGAAGCGTACCGGCAGATCCGACTAAAATACCACCTGTCAACATCACTTTATTATCATATAAAAATCCGCCAAACGCTGCTGCCAACCCGGTAAAAGAATTCAGTAATGAAATAACGACCGGCATATCTGCTCCGCCAATCGGAATTACAAACATAATACCATATAGCAAAGACCCAATAAAAAGAATATAAAGCAACAAACTACTGTCTGTACCGCTAAAAATCATGTAACCAGTGAATGTCAACACCCCTAATAAAACTACAGTATTCAAAATGTTATAGGAAGGTAATCGAATGGGTTTTTCAATCGTGCCGTTAAGTTTTAAAAAAGCAATTACACTACCAGCGAATGAAACACTACCAATCACCATACCCAAAACAGTAGGAATCAAAGCGTTTAAATCGCCAATATTGTGGTGAAACTCTATTAATCCAATTAAAGCAGCACATGCTCCACCCATACCGTTGAACATGGACACCAATTCCGGCATCTTTGTCATTTGTACCCGTTTGGCTGTCAGCCAACCAATGGCAGTGCCTATAATAATGGCAGTGAAAATAAGAACGATTTTGAATGGTTCTCTGGAGGTCTGACCGCTATGACGATAGAGAAAAATAGTTCCGATGATAGCCAGCAGCATACCACCCGCAGCAATGAGATTACCACGTCGGGCTGTTTTGGGGTCACTCATCATTTTTAAACCAACAATAAAAGTGACGGAGGCAATTAAATAACATAATTCCAGAAGGTGCTGTAACATATCTATAATTTGGCTTTTAAAAGTGCTTTGAATATAGTTTTTAGTATTAAGAGATGCTGAAAACCACATTTCAATTACTTAACATTATTTCTTTTTGAACATTTCAAGCATGCGGTCAGTGACCACAAAACCGCCTACTACATTCAGGGTTCCCAATATAACGGCAATAAAACCCATTATAAGCGAAAAGGTATTTTCCATTTCTGTATCAAGCATGACGATGATTGCCCCAATAATCACAACGCCATGAATCGCATTGGCACCACTCATTAAAGGTGTGTGTAGTATCGTAGGGACTTTGTTGATTACTTCAATACCGACAAATATAGACAGAAGAATAAAGTAGATGACTTCTTTATGTTCGCTGATGAAACTAAGAGAATTTTCCATTTTAAAGTACTTGGTTTAGTTTAACTTCACAAGAACACATTTTTTTTCTTATTAAACAAGAATACAGACGTTAAAATTTTAAAAATATTTTTTTGGAAAAAATGTAATAATTGCGTTTTATCTTTACAGGAATTTTAATTTTCTTTAAAAATACATTTATATTTTTCATGGTTTACAAACAAGATTTTACGTATGTTCAAGGCACTGAGCCCCACCGCATTCGTACAAAAGAAATCATAACAGCTCACCCTGAGGTGAAGCAACTGATCACTAAAAATCCAACGACTTTTCTATGGATTGCCGCCTGCGTTTTCTTCCAAATTGGAGTGGCTTATTTGCTGCGTGACCAAAGTTGGTGGTTGATAGTGGCTGTGGCATGGTGTATCGGTGCTTTTCCGACGCATACTCTGTTTGTGTGTATTCACGAAGCGGCGCATAATTTGATTTTTAAAACGCCGCGTTATAATATCTACTCGGGTATTTTTGCGAATTTGCCTTCTGTTCTGCCTTCAGCAATTTCATTCAAAAATTATCATATCAAGCATCACGCTTTTCAAGGCGTTCATGAGTTAGATGCCGATTTGCCCAGCTATTGGGAAGCGAAACTCATCAACAACTATTTTATCGGAAAGATGCTGTGGATGCTCTTTTTTCCATTTTTTCAAGGATTCAGGACGATTCGCTGCAACGAATTAGTGGTCATTGATCGTTGGGTCATTCTCAATTTGATTGTTCAATTCTCTTTCGATGCAGCAGTTATTTATTTCTGGGGTTGGACATCATTCATTTATTTGACATTGAGTTTCTTTTTCTCCATCGGTTTGCATCCGTTAGGCGCGCGTTGGATTCAAGAACATTTTTTGGTTTTAGACCCTAACCAAGAGACATACAGTTATTATGGTCCATGGAACGGTATCAATATGAACGTAGGATACCACAATGAGCACCATGATATGCCTTCAATTCCGTGGAATAACTTACCAAAATTGAAAGCAGCAGCTCCGGAATTTTATGATAATTTGAAATATCATCAATCGTACGTCAAATTGTTTTTTACCTTCCTTTTTAGCCAAGAAGTAGGGCTTTTCTCTCGAATTTTAAGAAAAGAACGGGGAAATGTGAAGCTGAACGATAATTCTATCCCGGATTTACAAATATTGGGTAAAGCGAAACCGGCTGAAAAACATGCTGATGAATTAGCTGTGAATAATTAATCGAACGGATTCTATAAAACGATTGAGGGGTAGCCAAAAAGCTACCCCTCAGTCATTTTATAGAAGTCGTTGAACCTTATTGTTTTTTCTTCTTTGAAGACGCCACATTGTCCCCTACGGTGATGTTTTGAACATTTGAAGATTCTTCAAGTGCCAAATAACCATCATTAGGTCTTGTCACCACACGGAAAAATTTTGATTGAGTCAACGGCGTTGTTTCGAAGTTATTGCCATTCGCTTTCGGTACGTCATTCCAATTCACGCCATCTGTACTCACTTGCCATTGTGGCGCAATCACTTCCTCGTTAATACCACTAAGTTTTAGAATAACTTGTTCGCCCGGTTGTACGGTGGTTTTACCCGTAGCGACACGGATAGCCGGCTTAGAAAAGTTGGTAGCGCTTTTTTGTGCAGAAACGGACAATGAGCAGATGACGATGGCACAAATAGAGAAGAGAATTCTTTTAGTCATTTAGATTCGTTTTTAAAGAGTAAATAATATTGGTTAAAGAATGATTTAATAACCTTAATCATGTCATAATTCTATGCCAATTTTATGTGTTTTTATTGTTGAAAAATTCTTTTGTATTTTATTCGACTCTTCCAATCTGTTTGTTATCCAACAGTTTTTGGTCGCTCTTTATTTATCCATTCAAAAAATAAAAATTAGTGAAATTATCGAAAACAATAAAATGAAAAAATATTTAAATTTACCGACCGTTTTAACCATGTATCTCATAAAAAAAAACTAAGCAATGAAAAGAATAACATTTATATCAAAAATCTTTTTTCTGTTGTTGACTTTTTCACTCAGCAATTGCAACGACTCAACAGCTCAAAAACAGGCAACCCAATCAGCGGTGCTTGTAGCAGATGATTTTGAAGCGAAATTATCCATGCCCAATATTCAAATCGTAGATGTCCGAACGCCTGAAGAATATAAAACAGGTCATATCGGCAACTCTAAGAATATTAACTTTTATGATGCTGACTTTAAAGCACAAATGGCAAAGTTGGATAAGTCAAAACCTTTAGCGGTTTATTGTGCTGCCGGTGGTAGAAGTGCTAAAGCCGCCGCTATACTCAGTGATTTGGGTTTTAAAACGATTTATGACCTGCAAGGGGGAATGGGTGCTTGGCGCTCGAAAGGTAAAAAGGTAACGTTGTGATAATATTTTAGTGACTTACTGGGGTAATCGCAATAAAAAAGGGCAACCACTTTTCGCATTGCGGTCACCCCTCACACTATGAAACACTATAATTTATCTTTATTCAGATGAATTTCAATCTATTGAACAACAAATTTATGACTTGGTTTTTAATTATGAAAGTAAAAGTACGCTTTTTTCAGATTAATTTTCAAAATCAATTTAAATATAAATAATAAATTAAATATTATTAAATTTTTAATTCAAAAAAAGCTTTCCATTATACCAGTCTGCTTCAATTATTGCATCGTTTTTACGGTAAAACTTGATAGCCGGCTCATTCCAATCTAAAACTTGCCATTTAACCAATCGACATTCTTTTTGACGAGCAATTTCCAAAAAAGTTTCAAAAAGTATCTGCCCAACGCCATATTGGCGATATTTTTCCGTAACGACAAAATCTTCCAAATAAAGCATCCGCCCTTTCCACGTCGAATATGCCATATAATAGAATATCATCCCGACAATTGTACCTCCGACCCCGACTACTCGCGAAGGATTAGATTCCGAGATATCGGGATTAGACCCCTCAGTATCTTCTGCAACGTGTGCCTCAAATATACCTGCGTGAAAATCCCGGATATAGTCCTCAATAGTAGCCGTATGAGCTTCGGGTGCGCGCTCATATACCGCTAACTCATGAACGAGCGCATGTATAGCGGGCATGTCGGCTTCAACAGCCGGTCGAATATTGAACTTTTTCTTCATTGAGAAAGATTGTTTTAATGAAGCGAAAATAGGAAAAGAAATGACATCACTTACCATTTAGCAAAATTAAATAATAAAAATCTAACTTTTTGAGTCACTTTACGTTCGTTAATATCAGTTTTATATTATTTTTTTTTCATACATCGCTGAAAAGCATGTAAGCACTTTGTGCAAAATGTTAACATGGATTAAAAAAATATTTTACTTGTTACCTTTGCGCTCGATTTAAATGCACATTATAACTAAGATGGTTAGACCAAGCAACCCACTTTCAACAATGAGAAAAGTATTCTTAATTATTAGTTCAATCTTTTTTATTCACTCCTTTTTAGACGCCCAAGTTATTAGTGGCATCATCAATAAATATACGCGAGTCACAAGCCTTGACACTTGTTCTGCCACTGCAATTGTGAGAGATCCTGCTTTTTATCAAGTAGGGGATAAAGTTGTTTTGATGCAAATGAACGGGGCAACCATGTTGTTGAATAACAATGGGTCATTCGGAACGGTACAAAGTTTGAGTCAAACCGGTAAATATGAAATTAATCAGATTGATAGTATTATAGGAAGTACCATCTATTTTAAATATAGATTCTTGACTAATTATCCTACTGCGAAAGGAGTTACTCAAATGATTTCGTTTCCGAGCTTGAATAATGTAGCAGTCAATGACACGCTACGGGCAAAACCGTGGGATGGAGAAACGGGTGGCATCATTGCTTTCGAAGCGAACACTCTAACGCTCAATGCACCAATACTCGCATCAGGCATTGGCTATCGAGGGGGTGCGGCAAAAACGTATAATCAATGTGAAGCATTTGGCGCTTATAATGATTTCTCATACCCCCTTAATTCAACCTCCGCTGATAATGGCGGACAAAAAGGTGAAGGTGTTGTGCTGTATATCACAGGAAAAGAATGTGGAAAAGGGCCTCAAGCTAATGGTGGTGGTGGTGGTAACAATCACAAATCCGGTGGTGGCGGCGGTGGTAATCTCGTAGCCGGAGGACAGGGAGGCGACCAAGAAAGAGCCAATATTTTGCGCTGTCCGGGAAAAAATCCTGGTTTAGGTGGTTTGGGGTTATCCTCTTCGGGGGCTGACCAAATTTTCTTTGGCGGCGGCGGCGGTGCCGGTCAAAATAAAGAGGGTAGCGAAACTCAAGGCGGCAATGGTGGTGGTATTGTCATTATAAAAGCCAATTCTTTAGAAGGTAACAATAAGTCTATCATGGCTAATGGCATCAGTGCACGATTTTCGGGGGGTGACGGCGCCGGTGGCGGTGGTGCGGGGGGAACCATTTTATTACAAGTAGGAACAATTACCGGTACTCTTTCTTTGGAAGCAAAAGGAGGTAATGGCGGTAATAGTACAAGCATACCCGGTTACGATTTTGGTCCCGGTGGCGGTGGTGCAGGTGGGCGTGTTTTATTGAGCAATAGCAGCCCATCAGTGACGACAAATGTTACCGGAGGAAATGCCGGGCGCAATCAATCAACGGTATCGTTTCAGAATGCAACAAAAGGCACTAATGGTGTCTCTTCCGCCAATAATACTATTATAATACCGATTTCTGATGGTCTGTTTCAACGGAAAATGGAAATAAGCGCTCATCCTACTCCCCTTTTGGCATGTGCGGGTGATACTACAACATTGTCAGTGGTAGCTCAGGGACCTAATTTGATATATGAATGGCAAATCAATAAAGGCACTGGCTATGAAACGCTAAATAATGACAACACTTATGAAGGAATCAGTACTCCGACTTTGAAAGTTAAAAAATTATCTGAGTCTTTGAATCCATATCTTTATCGCTGTGTGATAAAAAGCAATTGCTCAAGTAATACTATTCTGAATACAAATGAGGTTTCTTTGAATATTAAAACCTTACCCATTCCCATTTTCAGCCATGTAGTTGATAATAATACCGTTGCATTCAACAATGGTTCATCGGGAGGTCTATCTTTTAAATGGACTTTTGGCGATGGAACGTCGGATACTTTATCTAACCCGATGCACACTTATGCACAACAAGATACGTATAGGGTAGTCCTTAAAGTCACAAACGCATGTGGTAGTGCCAATTATGATGCTTTGGTCAATCTTAATACACCTCCTTTTGCCGGTTTTACAGCCAACGGGCGGGATGCCTGTCCGCCTTCGACCATTTTCTTTACCAACAGTTCCTCCGATAATGTTCGTAAATTCTTTTGGTCGTTCCCCGGCGGTACACCTGATACATCTAATACTAAAGATCCCTCTGTAATGTATTCTTTGCCGGGTATTTATGATGTTCGATTGATAGTAGAGAATGGGTATGGTCGTGATACGATTCTCCGAAAACAATACGTCAAGATCAATGATAAACCCGTGGTCAATTTTACAGCGTCAAAAAACGGGTTGAACGTTAATTTCATTAATAATACAACAAATGCAACGTCATTCCTTTGGAATTTTGGCGATGGTAAAACCAGCAACCAAGTAAGCCCTCAATACACGTATCAAAATGCGGGTACTTATATTGTTCGGCTGAGTGCTTCTAATGTCTGTGGCTCTGTTCAGGATTCAGTCAAACTAGTCATCTTTGGTTTACCGTCAGCCACTATTTCTGCCAGTCAAACGGAAGGATGTGCGCCGATGGTTGTGCAATATTCAGGAAGAAATACGACTAATGTCACTGCGTGGAATTGGTCCTTTCCGGGCGGTACTCCGGCTACTTCTAACCAAGCTAATCCAAGGGTCACTTATTATCAGCCCGGCAAATACGATATTATCTTAACTATCACTAATTCGGCAGGCACAAACACCATTAAGCAAGATACATCTGTAATCGTGTCTGTATCTCCTAAAGCTTCTTTTAATTATAAAGTAACGGCAGACGTTGTAGAAGTCTTTAATACATCATTAAATTCAACCCATTATGCTTGGGACTTTGGCGATGGAAGCAGTTCAGAAGATGCCAATCCGGCACCGCATCGCTACAATAGAAACGGCCTATACACCATTATTTTACTCACCCAAAATGACTATTGTGCCTCAGCAACCGAAAAGCAAGCTGCAGTTTTCTTTACAGCGACCGATGACCTTTATACTGAGGGGGGGGTAAAAACCTATCCAAACCCAACCAATGGTAAATTATATCTGGAATTTCAAGACGGTATTAGTCCCGATTATCGATTAAATATTTTTAGCCCTAACGGGCAGGTCTTGAAAAATCAGATGCTCACGAAAGAAAAAAATCAAGAATTGGATATGTCTGATTTTACCGAAGGGGTTTATTTTCTGCAATTTATCAACAACAAACATAGCTTTATCAAGCGAGTCGTTAAACTATAATAAGAAACGCCGACCCGGGAGGAGGTCGGCGTTTATAGGTTTAAAAAGCGCAAGGCATCGGGCAGCGTAATAGCCTCCTACGCCAACAACGCCTGCATCATTTCAGCAAAATCGTCCGAAGGACGAGGTAAATCGGTATTTGGAACGCAGGCATCCATCTTCAAATTGACTAATTTATCATCTTTTAACAATAACTCCAAACTGACTTGGGCGAATTCAGTACCGCATTCGGTTTCCGGCTTCACAATATGACGGTGTACCGTTTCATTCCAATATCCCCTTCCAAATATTCGGGTATCTGACAGAGAAATACGGTAATTTTCTTTCAAAATTCGCTCTTTCAAATAATTAAATAGGTGACGCACAGAGTTGTCAGAGAAGCGTGTCAATGCTGGATGTAATCTAAAACCCTTGGATGAGCCAGTACTGAAAAAATCGATGCCATCATGGATATTATGAGGCGAACACTGGTGCATCATGAATTGCTCGCGAAGCCAATTCATCATGGCAATGTGGGTCGTGGAATTTTTCCACTGCTCGTAATCTAAGATTTCTTCATTGGTCAACTCAAGAGATTGTTGAAGCATGGGTTCAGTTGCCACGAGTTCAGGATTACGATTGAATTTGTTTTTAAAGTGTAAAAAAATGTCTGCCATGAGCCTTATAAAATTACTTGCTTTTTCAAGCGGTGAAAAAATTGATGTTCAAGGATAATAATGTGTTATTGTGTTTAGGGTAATAACCGTTGTGTCGAATGTTCTAAAATAAAGTTGCTGGTTCAAAAAAGGATCGTTATGGGTTATAATTTGTAGCGCAGGCATTCTGAAATGGACGCGACAAATCTTTTCACACACCAAAGAAATATAGAATTCTTTGAATTTGTACAAACGTTAAACTTTCGTTAACATCTTTAACGTCTCGTTTGCAGTTAGTATGTTTCTTTCACGTACAAAGGTGCAAAAAGATTCATAAAATATAACATATTTTAGTTACATATCAAATATAAATAAATTCATAAATTACTGATTATCAATATTTTAGTTTTTTTAAGGTAAAAATGTGCTTTTTTTTAAATAAATTTTTTTTTAAAAAATATAGTAAAATTTATTTTAATTGAATCTCACCGATTTATAAATTCTATTAGAAAATTAAAAAATATGATTCTCTTTTTTAACACAAATTTATGAATCAAAACAGTGTAGATGTGGCAACATACTGAGGGGATGCTTACAAGAGGAATTCGGTTGCCACACAATGATCGTTTTCTCTATTTTGTGTATTGCTTCTCCTCCTTTGTTTTTCTTAAAAAAAAAGCTACCTTTTAGATGATTTTCTTATAAAAAAACATCTATTATCACTAAAAACCATTACCTTTGCACCGCTTTTTAAAAAGCAGCCTAAAGGTGCGGGCGTGGTGTGTACTTGAATGGTTAAACCATTAAAACTTTTAAAAACCCATCAAGCCATAAATTATTGATAGTCAATAGTTTTTGATGTAGGATTTAAAAGACAATTTTCAATTTTATTTTTATCTGATGATTAACGAAGAAGTTATTGAAAACGAGGAGTTGGAATTGACTCCTGAAAAAGAAGAAACAGCACCTGAAGCAGTTGTTGAAACTGAAGCAGCTCCTGCTGTTATTCCTGTTACTGCTGCGGTCGAAGATGTGGCTACTGAAGAGGAAGAACCGATTGATCTTGTATTGGATGCTGAGCCTTTAGCATTAGGTTCTGCTCACGATGAATTCGATTGGGCAAGAGGTAAGCGTGGTCAAATTCTTTACACTGCTGATGAAGCCAAAACCTATCTGGAGCAATACGAAGGAAGCATGAGCAGTCTGACTGCCGGCGAAATTGTAAAAGGTCGTGTGTCGGCAATCACCGGTAGCGATGTTGTTTTGGATATTAACTACAAATCAGATGGTCTTGTTGCATTGAGCGACTTCCGTGATATTCCGGATTTGAAAGTAGGTGATTACGTAGATGTTTATGTAGAAAGCCAAGAAGATGCGAAAGGTCAGTTGCAATTAAGCCGCCGTATAGCAAAATTATTGCGCGCTTGGGAAGCTATCGTGGACTCTTTCCAAAATGGTACTGTTATCCGTGGTCAAGTTATCAGCAAAACAAAAGGTGGCCTTATTGTGGACGCAGGTGGTTTGGAAACATTCTTACCGGGTTCTCAAATCGACATCAAACCTGTTATTGACTATGATCAATACGTGAATAAAGTGATGGAATTCAAGGTTGTTAAAATCAACGAAACCATCAAGAATGCTGTTGTATCACACAAAGCTCTTATTGAAAGTGATTTGGCTGAGCAACGCGAGCACATCATTGGTGGTCTTGAAAAAGGTCAAGTATTGGAAGGTACAGTTAAAAATATCACTGATTTCGGTGCATTCCTCGACCTTGGTGGCGTGGATGGTCTCCTTTATATCACGGATATTTCTTGGGGTAGAATTACTCACCCAAGCGAAGTCCTTCACCTTAACCAAAAAATCAACGTTGTTGTTCTTGACTTTGATGAGAACAAAAAACGTATCAGCTTGGGCTTGAAACAATTATTGCCTCATCCATGGGAAGTATTAGCCGCTGACGTTACTGAGGGGTCAACTGTAAAAGGTAAAATCGTAAACATCGAAGATTACGGTGCTTTCCTTGAAATCAAACCGGGTGTTGAAGGCTTAATCCATATTTCTGAAGTAACTTGGGCTAATGCACCCATCAATGCTAAAGAATTCTTCAAATTAGGTCAAGAAATGGAAGCACGCGTTGTAACTATCGACCGTGACGACCGCAAAATGTCTCTTTCAATCAAACAATTGACCGGTGACCCTTGGGATAAAATTGAAGACAAGTATGCAGCGGGTACACGCCATATGGGTGATGTTAAAAACTTAACTCAATATGGTGTATTCGTAGAACTTGAGCCAGGTGTAGGTGGTATGATTCACATCAGTGACCTTTCTTGGACTAAGCGCTACTCACACCCCTCTGAATATACTAAAGTAGGTAGCAAAATTGATGTTATTATCCTTGAATCGGATAAGGAAACGCGTAAATTGTCATTGGGTCACAAACAAATCGAAGACAATCCTTGGGATAGCTTCGAAACTGTTTTCCCAATCGGTTCTACTCACGAAGCAACTGTACTTCGTAAAGATGACCGTGGTGCCATTGTACAGTTGCCTCATGGTTTGGAAGCTTTTGCACCCATCAAACACATCAAAAAAGAAGACGGTACTACTGCTGAAGTTGGTGAAACATTAAACTTCAAAGTAATCGAATTCAACCGTGACGACAAGCGTATTCTCGTTTCTCACAGCCGTATCATTGAAGATGCTAAAAAAGCAGCTGACGATGCAGACAGAAAGGCGAAAGCCGGTGAAGAAACCGAAACCCGCAAAGCTGTCGAAGATACTCAGAATAAAGTAGAAAAAGACACTCTTGGTGACTTAGCTGCTTTGGTTCAGTTGAAGGATCAGTTGAATGAAGGTAAATAATAATATAACTTAAAAGTTAAACCTTATATTTTGAAACCTCGATAGCAGAGCTATCGAGGTTTTTTTTTGCTTTTTGATATTTACGATATTAAAAAGGAGGCAAAATTTTGATTGGTTATTAATTGGGTAGTTGCATCTGGATAGGCATGAGTAAATGTTTTTGAGAATTTTATTTTTTTATTGTCGTTCCATTTAAATTCAAAAGCATCAATTTGACCGTTTTTTTCTTCAATATAATCTATTTCTTGTTGTTCTTTAGTCCGCCAAAAATAAGTATTTGCATAATTCTTAGAATAATGATTGTGTTTCATTCTTTCAGATATTAAAAAATTTTCAAACAAAGCACCCTTATCTTGCCTTCCTTCGATAATTTGGAAATTTGAAATTAAAGCATTCCTAATACCATTATCATAAAAATAGATTTTTTTCGCCATTTTTAACTCATTTCTCAAATTTCTGTTTAAAGAATTGATTTTAAAAACAATAAATGATTTTTCTAATAAATTAATATAAGTTTCGACAGTTTTGCTGTCTAAACCTATTAAATTACCTATTTCGTTGTACGACACCTCCGAACCTATTTGAAAAGCCAATGCTTGCAATAATTTCACTAATTTCTCCGGCTTTTTGATGGTCTCCAACATCAATATATCTTTAAAAAGGTAGCTATCTGCCAAAAGTTTCAAAATTTCAATTTCATTACCTTCGTTGATAATAATTTCAGGATAATAACCAAATACCAAACGAGTTTTTAAATATCGGTTTTCTACCAATTCGCTATGATGATTGACCATTTCACCAAACGAAATAGGAAACAATTGATACTCAAATTTTCTACCTGTTAAAGATTCATTGGTTTTATTTTTTAATTCAAATGATGATGAACCTGTGGCTATCAGTTGAATTTCAGGATAAGTATCGTGTATTATTTTTAAGCTCAAACCAATATTCTCGATGCGTTGGGCTTCATCTATAATAACCATTTTATGATTACCAATCAATCCTTTCAATTGTGTAGAAGTAGCATTTTTAAATCTTTCTTGTATATCATATTCATCGCCATTAAGCCACAAAACATTTTCATTAGCTTTGGCTATTTTTTTTAACAATGTAGTTTTACCTGTTTGCCTTGCTCCTAAAAGCAGTATCACTTTATTTTTGAACAGATGGGTAGTAATTGTATTTTCTAAAAATCGAGTAATCATATTAAATTATTTAAAAGCAAAAGTATACTTTTTTGGAATAAATTCCAAAAAAAGTATACTTTTATAGGAATAGATTCCAAAAAAGTGATAAAATTAATTGTAAAATATTCTTTATTCTGAATTAGCAATTTGGTGAGTGTTATTGTTCCGTGTTTATAGTTTTTATCCTCAATATTTCTGCGATTTTTAGAAAAACATAAAAACCATATCTATTATCTCCTTTTAAAACACAGAAATTCATTAGCTTTGACCAAATTTTTCAAAAGCAACGCATGAAGAAACTTGTTTTAGTCGCTATAGTTTTAGTTATATTTTCTTGTAAATCCAATAAAAAAGATACACAAAACCTTCTTTTCGAAAATATTGACCCCTCAGTATCGGGGGTCAGTTTCAGTAACACGCTGACTGAGTCGGAGCGGTGGAATATTATCCAATACTTGTATTTTTATAATGGTGGAGGCGTTTCGGTAGGTGATGTCAATGGAGATAATTTGCCGGATATTTATTTTACCTCAAATCAAGGCGCCAATAAACTCTATCTCAACAAAGGCAATTTACAATTTGAAGATGTGACGGACAAAGCGGGTGTAGCAGATGCTGCGCCCTCGGGTAGTTTTCAATGGAAGACCGGTACCACTATGGCAGATGTCAATGGAGATGGCAAATTGGATATTTATGTGTGCCACGTGTCCAACTACAAGGGCTTGACCGGTAAAAACCGCCTTTTTATCAATAATGGCGATGGTACTTTTACCGATCAAGCCGAGCGGTTAGGTCTGGATGCAATGGGTCTGTGTACACAAGCGGCTTTTTTTGACTATGATGGGGATGGGGATTTGGATTGTTACCTGATGCGACATTCAGTGCATTCTTCGCGCAGTTATCGTCCGGTATCAGCCCGTATGGATGATGATCCTTTGGCGGGCGATAGGCTACTGAAAAATTATGGTGGTCGTTTTGCGGATGTTTCTAAAGAGGCCGGTATTCGAGATGGGTCGTTAGGATACGGTTTGGGTTTGGCAATTGGTGATTTGAATGGCGATGGTGCGCCGGATATATATGTCGGTAACGATTTTCATGACAATGATTATCTTTATTACAACAATAACACCGTTGATAAATCGGGGAAAAGCATCACTTTTACTGAAGGCATGAAGGAAAGTATGGGACATAATTCCAACTTTTCGATGGGCAACGATATTGCAGATTTTAACAATGATGGTCGCTTGGATTATTTAGGTCTGGATATGAAACCGGAAGAGGAAACGATTTTAAAATCATCTATGGGCGTGGAAGCTTATAATGTGTATGATTTTAAAAACAAAGAATATGGCTATCATTTCCAATTCCCGCGCAATATGCTGCAACTCAATCGGGGAAACCTGACTCATACTGAGGGGGGTAAATCTTTTGCCGCTTTTAGTGAAATTGGTCAATTGGCAGGGGTAGCTACTACCGATTGGAGTTGGGCGGCTCTTTTCGCTGATTTGGATAACGATGGGTGGAAAGATATTTACATAACCAATGGTATTTTTCGCCGCCCAAATGATTTGGATTACATCAAATATTTATCCAACCAAGAGGTTCAAAAAAATGCCTCGGATTTGACTTTAGCCAAGCAAATGCCAGAAGGAAAGGCATATAATTACAGTTTTAGAAACAACGGTGATTTGACTTTTGAAAATGTCGGTGAAAAATGGGGATTGAATCAGTATGGTTGGAGCAATGGTGCTGCTTATGCCGATTTGGACAATGACGGTGATTTGGATTTGGTAGTTAATAATATCAATGAAAAAGCCTTTATCCTGAAAAATAAAGCGGAATCCTTTTTCAAAAATAACTATTTGAAAGTACAATTGGCTGGGAAAGGGTCGAATACTGAGGGGGTCGGCGCAAAGGTCATCGTTTACACCTCGAGGGGTATGCAGATGCAGGAACAGTCGCCGACCCGTGGTTTTCAATCGTCTGTAGAATCGGTTTTGCATTTTGGGTTTTCTAATCAACCCAATCAGGAGGTAAAAATGGTGGATTCGCTGCGCGTAATTTGGCGAGATGGTTCTACCCAATTTTTGAAAAATGTCCAGTTGAATCAAACGTTGATTTTAAAACAAAAAGATGCGACTGCCAAATGGGATTTCAAAAAACACTTAGTGGACGACAACAAAAGCGCGTCATTAGCTTTTCAAAATGTAACAACCGATGTAGTCTTAAAATATAAACATCCGCAAAGTGTTATCTCGGACTTTGAAAATGAAAAACTTTTGCCGCATGCCTTGTCAACTGAATGCCCCAGAATAACGGTAGCAGATGTGAATGGCGATGGGACAGATGATTTTTATTTAACTGGTATGAATGGTGAAATTGAACAAATTTTTCTGCAAAATAAAACAGGTTTAATACCAGCTAATGACCCGATTTTAACGCAAAAAATACAAAAAGAACGCACACAATGGGGTTTGAATAGTCTTTGGGGAACCATCATCCGACCTTGGGATTTTGATGGCGATGGCGACTTAGACGTCTTTATAGGCAAACGGGCGGATGAAAAAGAGTATGGGATGGCTGCACAAAGTTTTCTTTTGCAAAATAACGGCAACGGGAATTATCAAAATGTGACTCTCCAATATTTTGATAATAAAGGCTTAATAGGCATGGTTACAGATGCCGTTTGGACGGATTTGAACGGAGACAAACGCCCCGACCTCGTGGTGGTTGGCGAATGGATGCCAATTACCATTTTTTACAACGCAGGCGACCATTTTGAAGAATCAGATATGGAAAATACGGGGGGGTGGTGGAATTGTATCACTGCCGCAGATATGGATAATGACGGTGATAATGATTTGCTAATAGGCAATATGGGTTTAAACTCCAATTGGCAAGCCTCTCGTTCGCAGCCGATGAGCCTCTATGTCAAAGATATAGATGGCAATGGTGATAAGGAACCGATTGTCAGCTATTACCGTCAGGGGCTTGAATGGTGTTATAATTCAAAAGACGAAATAACGGCTCAGATGCCGGAACTGAAGAAAAGATACCCAGATTATGCCACATTTGCTAAAACGCCTTTTGAAACCGTGTTTAACAAAGCAATGCTGAAAGGGGCGGTAAAAAGACAAATTCAAATGTTTTCGTCAGTTTATATTGAAAACAATGGCAATGGCGATTTGGAACTCAAACCGTTGCCTTTTGAAACGCAATTCTCAACCGTGAATGCCATTTTAGCCGACGATTTTGACGGTGATGGTTTCAAAGACGTGGCTTTGGGTGGCAATTTTTACGAAATGCAGCCTTCCATCGGGCGTTTTGATGCTTCTTATGGTTCTATACTGAGGGGGGATGGTAAAGGCAATTTTACGCCGATTCCTCCGACTCAATCCGGTTTTATCCTGAGAGGAGCTGTTAGGGACATCAAAAAGGTCGGTAATAAAATTGTCATTGCGGCTAATAATGAAACATTGCAGGTGTTTGAAGTAAAAATGGCGAAGAAAGATAAAAAGTAGATTTTGCCCATCTGTCATCAAAATGCTAATGATTCATAGCTGACAGCTAACAGCCGATAGCTCAATGCTCAACTGAATCGGGTCTTTCGTAAAGTTAGTGGGTCTTTCAGTTTCAAGGTGTCAGACGCTTTTAAAGCGTCTAACACCTGAGCGACCCACTAATTGTACGAAAGTACCACTAAATCAAAATTGTTATGAAAAAAAAGGATTTCCCATTATACAAGATTGAAGCAGGTAAAATGGTGCGATTGGGTTTGCCGATAGTGGTGAGTCAATTGGGCATAGTGGCAATGGGAGTTGCGGATACGATACAAGTCGGCAATATTGAGGGTAAAAGTGCAGCTTCGGTAGCGGCTTCGGGTTTATCCAATAGCCTTATTTTCACGATTGCCATAGTGAGTATTTTGGCTTTAGGGGTGGTAGCACCCATGATTTCTAAAGCAGCCGCCGAAGGCAAAAGCTCTGAAATCAATCTATTATTTAAGGCTACCCAACGGGTGTCTTGGTTTTTAGGCACTCTCACCGCTGTTTTAACTATTCTTTTTGGTCTTTTTTTAGACAAATTGGGGCAGGATGCGGAAGTTGTCGCATTATCCGGTTCTTATAATACCATTGTGTCATTATCTATAATTCCGATGCTTGTTTTTATTGGTTTGCGCCAATTGAGTGACGGGTTAGGCAAAACACAATTGGCAATGAGAGTAACAATATCTGCTCTTTTACTCAATATTTTGTTGAATTGGCTGCTTATCAATGGCATTGGTTTTCTACCCAGACTTGAACTTTTTGGGGCGGGAATTGCTACATTCATTAGCCGCTGCTATATGGCAGTTGCGCTGTGGATAGGTATTCGACGTGAACCTATTTTTAAGTCTCATATTCAGCCTTCTGAAGAAAAATACTATCATTTAGTGAGAAAAATATTGACAATCGGCTTACCATCGGGCATGCAAGGCTTTTTTGAAGTAGCGGTTTTTGCTGGTGCGGTTGTGGTGATAGGTTGGTACGGTAAATATCAACAAGCGGCGCATCAAATTGCCATCAATATGTGTTCAGTGACTTACATGATGGTCACTGGCATTGCATCGGCGGGCGGTATTCGGGTAGGACATTTTTGGGGTTTACACGATAGGCATAAAATATTGGTTTCAGGCAATACGGCGTTGAGCATAGCGGGCATTTTTATGGTGATTTGTGCCACAATTTTGATTGTTTTTCATCGATTCTTAATCGGATTATACACCTCTGATACTGATGTTGTTCCCGTGGCTACCACCTTATTGCTCATCGGAGGCCTGTTTCAATTATCAGATGGCTTGCAGGCAACAGCATTGGGCATACTGAGGGGAATCGCCGATGTGAACATTCCAACCGGCATCACCCTTATCGCCTATTGGATCATCGGATTGCCCATAGGTTATTTTTTGGGTGAATTTTATGGGCTTAAAGCCGCCGGTGTTTGGTTAGGACTTACGGCAGGTTTAACCGCTTCTGCTATTTTACTTTGCTGGCGGTTTTACGGAATGGTGCGCAGAATCGAGGTATGAATTATTTTTTACTCCAACTCATTCCTCCTGATTGCAATTTTTCTACTTTGCCATTTTCATTTAAGGTAAAATTGAGAAAAGCGGGCGAAAACCAAGCCCTATTGTAAATGCCTTTGAAAGTATCGTAATGCCAGTGTTCCAAAGTCATATAAACTTTTGAACTGCTTTTGGCTTTGAGTTGACCATTTTCAAGCTTTATTTCTATTTTCCCATAGATGGGGTCGTAATAAGTACCCGTATATTGAGCTAAATCAAGAGAAGGTCGGGTATTAAGGATGCGCTGGGAGGTTTGGAGTTTTTCTCTGGCTTCATTCTGGCTTCTTATACCATCGTACAGCGATTTAAACTCGGAGCTCCAATCCCGTTCTTTTTCACCCAAAAGCATATCAAAAGCCCGATACATAAGGGCGTGTCGGATTTCGGTATGATCGAGATTGCCGAATACATAGACCCCGATATTTTCGGATGGCATAAGACCATGAATCGCTACCGTTCCGGCTAAACTACCGGTATGAAATTGGAGCATTTTTCCTTTATAGTCGTGTTGAAACCAGCCTAAACCATAAGTTGTCCACTGAGGTTTAGTTAAAGCCATCGTCGGGTAAAACTGACTTGGCGTCACGAAAGATTGAGGCTTGAACATCTCCGCAAAATTAGTTGGACTAATCAGCACTTTGCTATTGACTCTTGCTGAATCGAGTAAAAAAAGCATCCATTTTGACATGTCTTCGACGCATGACCACACCGAACCGGCAGGACCAATCTCATCTGCTTTTGTATCCTCGATGGGTGTGATTGAACCTTGTATTCGCTCATGAGGGCGTGAACGATTGGTTTCAGATTGGGTTGCAGCCAAAGTCGGAAAAGTGCGTTGCATATTCAGGGGGTCAAAAATGCGCTTTTTTACAAAATCTGCCCACGATATTCCGCCCACTTTTTCAATCACTTTTCCCGCAACCAAATACATGATATTTTGATAAATAAAAGACGACCGCAACGAATAAACCGGTTTCATGAGGGCAAAACGCTGTAAAATTTGCTCGGAATTAAGGTCGGTATAGCCCCATAGAAAATCCGCATTGCCCATGCCAGAGTTATGGGTAAACAAATCTCTGATGGTCAGTTCATTGGTTAAATACGGATCTGCGACTTTAAAATCGGGTAAATGTTGCACAACTTTATCGCTCCAGCGCACTTTGCCTTCATCTACGAGCATACACATAGCAGCTGCCGTCATGGCTTTGGTTGTCGAAGCACAGGCAAAAAGGGTTTGAGTATTCACTTTATCAGTTTTACCAAGTTCTCTGACACCATACCCTTTCGAGAAAATGACATCTTTACCTTTGCATACCACTATCGCAAGACCGGGTGTTTGCCAATCTGCCACTGAGTTTTCCACGTAGGCATCAAAGTTTTGAATTTGTTGAGGCGTAACTTGACCTGGTGTTTCAAATCCTGAAAACAGGGTTATAAAAACTAAAAATGTCTTAAAGAGTTTCATGAGATATTTTATTAATGAAAGGCACGTTAACGAAAAATCAGAAATAGGGCATATCACTTTTTACCCGGACCATACACCACTCTCCCAGGTTTAGCACCCGTATGTGTGCCATCTTTCAAAACGGGAATACCGTTGACAACAACGTGTTTCATGCCGGTAGCCAGTTGATGAGGTTTTTCGAAGGTCGCATGATCTTGGATACTGAGGGGGTCAAAAATAACAATATCGGCAAAGTTACCGACTTTCAAAGTGCCTCTTTTTTTAATTTTTAAGCGAGAAGCCGGCAAAGCGCTGAGTTTATAAATGGCTTCTTGCAGTGAAATGACCTTTTCATCGCGGACATATTTACCTAAAAGCCTGGCAAAATTGCCATAAGCGCGGGGATGCGTTGAGGATTTGAGGAACAAACCCTCAGGAGCCATCGAGCCGGCATCTGAGCCAAAAGCCATATAAGGCAATTTGATTTGTTGCTTGACATTATCTTCCGACATCAAAAAATAGACGACTTCAACGCGGCTGCCATCTTTAATAACGAGGTCGATGGCTGTCTCTTCGGGTGTTTTGCCGTATATTTTTGCTACTTCTTCCAATGTTTTGCCCGTTAAATACCTCAAACTATCGCTTTTAAAACCCGCCAATAACATGCCTTTTCCGGTAGCGCCAATCATCAGATTTTCCCATTTATCAGTAGGTGTTCTCATTTCTTTGAGAACTTGTTTCCTAATAACAGGATCTTTTAAGCGGCGAACCCATTCTTTATAGCCACCCTCTTGTACGGAGGGGGGCATTGCGGCATCCAAGCCGGTTGCTCCGGCAATATAGGTGTACATATTTGCGGTAATTTCTAAACCGGCAGCGCGGGCTTTATCAATTTTAACAATCACTTCATCCATTTTATCCCAATTTTGCTTGCCGGCTGCTTTGAGATGGTATATTTCAGCCCTAATTTTAGCTTCTTTTGCAATAGTGAGTAATTCATCGACCGCTTCCAAAAGCCGATTGCCCTCGCTGCGCATGTGGCTGATATACATCCCATCATATTCTGAAGCCACTTTACAAAGTTCAATAAGTTCGTTGGTTTTAGCATAAAAACCGGGTGCATAAATCAGAGCAGAACCAACGCCCATGGCGCCCTCTTCCATCGCTTGACGCACTAAAGCTTTCATTTTCTTCAACTCTTCGGCATTAGGTGCTACGTTTTTACTGCCCAGAATATTCTGCCGAACGGTTGCAGCACCAACAAAAGATGCCACATTGCACGATACACCCCGTTTTGTCAGCCAATTGAGGTAGCCGCCGAGCGTTGTCCATTCAATTTTATATTTGACATCGCCCATATCCGCTTCTGCATCGAGTCGCATCGAATCATTGACTGGCCCCATAGAGTTGCCCTCGCCCATCACTTCGAGTGTTACGCCTTGCATGATTTCGCTGAGTGATCGTCCGTCGGCAATCAAGGTTTCCGTTGACCATGACAACATATTGATAAAGCCCGGAGCGACAACCAATCCCTTTGCATCAATCACAGTACCCCCCCTCAGTATCCCCGGTTTGGTAATAGCGGCTATGGTATCGCCTTGAATCAGAATATCACCAATAAAAGGCTGTGTTCCGGTGGCATCGTAAATAGTGCCATTTTTAATAAGAACCCTATTGCCCGTTGATTTTTCATCTTGACAGGATAACAAAGTGATTAGGAAAAAAACGAGTGCGGTTAATTTTCTCATGATTATCAGAGGGTTTTTCGTTGAAATAATTTTAGATAAAAAAATGAACTAATACATAATCGCATCTAAATTAAGACGATATCTGTGATTTTCAAGTTTTTTGCGTATTTTTTTTAAATAAAAAAAAGCTATCCAAGCAGAGTGCTGAATAGCTTTTTTAATAATATATTAAACGGTATTAAAATCTATAACCAATTGAAATTGTACCCGGTATATCCCAATTAACAAAAGGAATGTTATTCAAGTTGACCGATTCAGAATCTTTCATGCTGATTCGATTGTGAAGGGTGCGACCAAATCCAAGATTGAAGTCAAAAACAAGCCGTTCATTGCGGCTCACCAATTTGTAACCAAACATAAAGCCTGCACCTACTCTTTTGTAATTACCTGTTATTGAGTCCGAAGTCCTTGTCAAATGAGCATTTGAAAAACGGGTATAAACAGCACCATAAAAGTTATTCAAACCTTTTTCATTTGGATTAAAATAATAACGAGCATTGACACCAAAACGAGGTTTTGAAGATTTATATTCCTCACCGTCAATAGTGATTTTATTCCAAGTATGACCCAGTGTGGTTTCGATACCTACATTTGGCGCGACGCCAAACTCTGCGCTACCGGCTAAATTGCCAAATAAAAGATTAAGAGGACTGATTTTGACGTCAACCTGTGCATTAATTTGAGTAAGACACATAAAGCTGAAAACTAATAGCGCAGCGTAAATTTTAGATTGTTTCATAAGGAGATACATTTAAAAGTTAGTAAATCAATTTTTATGGAACAAAGCTAAGTTCATACTCCGTTAAGGTGCTATTATCAATGCGTTACGCTTTCGTTAAAATCATTTGTGAGGCGTTAAAATGCGTTAACTCCTGTTTTTAAGGAGATAAAAATCAATACAAAAAGCGGTAAAAACACCAATGATATACATCCATAAATCACTCCAAAGGAAACCAAAACCTAAAATAAGCCCGCCTAATGTGGTTCGTCGGATGGTATTTAACCATTCTTGCTGAAACATTTGGCTAAATTCTATGACAAATGAAAAGACGAGCGCCATAACAGCCACTCTTTTTTTTTGCCAATGAATAAAAATCATTCTGAATCCAAAATACACCATCGCCGCCCAAAGTGCATCACCTGCGTAATTGTGGATAAATTCTCTTATCGAAAAACCTTCTGACGTCCCTCCTTCAGTATAACGACGAGAAGCCAAACCGAGTAAGACGGTCATTACAGCGGCTATGAAATAGGTCAATTGAGTTGATTTCATATAGGGGTTATTTCAACGCATAAAACTTAAAATATTTACACTCCGTCATGGCTTGTTTATAAAAATTGGTATCCGAATAATACTCTTTTAATAATTTAAAATAACGCTGATACTGAGGGGGTAGATCGGGCATCTTTTTTGAGCCTAATTTGTACCCATTTTCAGAGCTCAGATAAAAAAGAAGTTGCTCACATTTGGCACACCAAAAAGCACAATGGGCTTGTAATTCGCGATTTTGAGTATTCAGACGGGCTTTCTCGAAATATTCCAAAGCAAGTGATACATCCGTTACTTCGTAGTTGCCCATCGGATAATCTTTTGACGGATAGATGTTTTTGTATTTATTGATGCGTTCCCAATTCTTACCACTTCTATAAAAATCCGCTATGCCGCTGCTGTTGCCAAAAAAAGTCATATTATAATAGCCCAGACCCAATTTATAATACAAGGAATCGGTAGCCATATTGGGAGATACCCGAATAAGATACTCCCAATAAAGCATCTGCTGTGTAAATTCGGCTCGATTGTATAACACTGTATCTACATTAATGCAATTCACACAGTCAATCGTTTTATCGAGAAAGGGTGTATATTTTTTGCCGCGTTCATTGTCCGGAATGTGTTTAAAACATTCATTTGCAGCTTCCATTTCAAAACGCGATAAAAAATACCGCGCTTTGATACCCCAAAGTAAAGATTCGATGGTTTTTTTACCGGTTAAAGTCACTAATTCTAATTCGTAACGGGTTTTTTCTGGTTTTCGACACAAGTTAAGCAGGTCATCTATTTCGACTATTTGAGGATTTTGCTCTAAATCACGAAGAGAAAATTTGGACAAATAAGCCACACCCTGATTATTGAGTTTTTGGTAAATTGAGGCAACTTTTTCATGGAAAAGGTCTTCAAAATCAGGGTCGCTGAGGTAGGCATTATTTGTACGAATCAGATTCATCGTAGAGTCCATACCCATATCAACTCCCTGTAAGCCGATGATACGGGCAGCAAGATCAAAGGCATCAATCTGCTCTTTCAATACTTCTTCTTTAGCTTCCTTTCGAGCTTCTGCCAATGCCTTCATAGCATACTGCCAGTCACCAATGAGCAAACCGAGATACCCCTCAGTAGTGCGCCATAAAGCGGGATTGTTAACCTTTTTTTCAAAAGCTCCTTTTTTGACAAAATCTTGTAATTGAAGGCAATATGCTATAGTTTTTTTAATAATATCATTAGAAATGGCTTGCCGTCTGAATGAAAACCCTAACAATATTTTTTCCAAGCGCAAGGTTTCTCTCATCATCAACATTTCCAAATGCTCGTTTTTGGGATCTAACTCATAGATAGCTTTCATATCATCAAGAGCCTTCGCTTTGTCATAACTGGCTCGAATGGCGTAAAGCGCCGCTCGTTCACGGTCGTCACGGCAAAAATTAAGGCATTGACGCCATTCAACGTCCGTTTTTATGTCAAAACTTTCAAAGGCTTGCCGCCGTTTGCTGGGGCAATACCTGAAAACCACCGCAAACAGATACGCTGCTTCAGCCCGCTTTCCCAATGATTTTAATGCCCCTGCTTTGTGGGCTAAAATCCAATAGTTGACAATACTCGTGATTTTATCAATTTTAGGCACTACATCGTTAAAAATCTCTAAAACGGCTTTATAATCCTTTGCATAATGTGCCAACCGAATCATTTGATAGGCGTAACGCAATTTGACAAAATGCGACTTTGTATGTCGGAATTCATCTCGTCCTGTATTGATTAAAAAAAACATCTGCGCCACATCTTTGGGTTTATCGCTCCACGCCTCACCTTTCACACAGTACTTTTCGCATTTTTTGGCATAAATCAAGTAATCTACGACTTCTGTACAGCCATTTTCTTTAATCACCTGAGCGAAAGTATTGTATTGTAATTGGTAATACACATCTTTTTTACTGTACCGATTGGTAGCTTCTCTCAGGTCGGCTAATTGGTCAATGTTTGTATCATATATCAATTTATCAATATCAGATGAATCGGCAATATCACAGAACCGTCCTCGCCATTCGTCAATATTGTCATCTACTTGAGGTTCTCGTTTTTCTAAAGCATAGTAATCATTCAATACACCATAACCCATCAGGTAAGGCGCATAATCCGATTGTGCCTGTATAATTTCGGCATGCACAAAAGAATATCTTTTCCCACCTATACCACAATCACTATTGGCTATTTTAAATGGAAAAACGATAAAAATGAGAAGGCAAATCAAAGCACTTATACCCGTGCGATATCGCATTAAAGAATGAATATAACGGAGTGCCCTGTTAAAAACGGTGTAAAATGTTATCCAAATCTTCATAGCGGAAACGTTGAAGCGTCAATGAGTCAAGATGGTAAAAAATGACTGTTAGTTGCGAATTGTCCAGATTTTGTGAAATCACATCAGCTGATTGTTCTAAAACATTTAAATTGTCAGCCATATTTTCAATGCGAATATCATCATCTTTGTATAAATAGTACCCTTTAAAATACGTATTTTTTAAAATTTCAAAATGTCCGTTTGTATTTTCCTTAAAAATCAAACTATACTGAGGGGTAGACAAAATCTCTTTTTTATCTACATTATGCATCAATTTCACCACTTCGCCATCTCGCATTACCACACCCCAACTAAAAATCGGTAGTGCAATATCCAATTTTATGGGATATTTTTTTAGCTTAGTCACATATGTTTTCAAAATAGTTAAATCTAATATTGAGTTTTTTGCGGTGATATTGTCTAAATTACCCATATTATATACCATCAATACACCCGCATCTATCGGCGGCACACCCGTTTTATCCTTAAATTTGACCTGATGCAAACGGATTGTAGCGGATATTTTCTTATCGGAAATGGATTTTAATTTTCTTAAAAACGCAAAAAATCGGTCGCGGGTCGTCCCTGTCCAATCACAATCAATTTGTATTTCGTTAAAACTACCACTTTTTTCAACAGTAGTATTTAAGCTCCGACAAGTATTAATTTTATTGACAATCAACCGTACGAGCGTATCTATTTGATTTTCAGACAGTTGTAAAAATGTTCGGTTAGTTATAAAAATAGTCGGAATAATCTCGAAATTTGTTTTTTCTAAAGTATCTACTACCCCGACAGGTTTCGGAAACTGGGTTGCCTCATCCCAATCCACGTCAAATAGGCGGACATATAATTTATGGACATTTAATTGTTGGCAATAATTTTTTTCGAAATCCGTCAAATGAACATCTGATTTCCAATGATAAAAAGAAGCCGTAACCTCTCGCGGTTGTTTGGAGCACCGGCAATAAAACAACAACAACCCGCCCGCCATCAAAGAGCATTGAAAAAAAAACCGGCTGATACTGTTCAGATTGCTTGTTTTTTTTTGAAAAAATTTTGTCCAGTTCATAAAAAATCCTACCTTTGCACCGCTTTTGACAAAACGATGTCCGAAAGTTAAAAAGAATCTTTAAAAGAATATCAAAAATAAAATCGAAATACGATGAAAAGAACATTTCAACCATCAAGAAGAAAACGCGCTAACAAGCACGGCTTCCGGACACGCATGGAAACTAAAAACGGTCGCAAGGTATTGGCTCGTCGTCGCGCCAATGGTCGTTGGAAATTAACAGTTTCTGACGAAAAACGCCTTAAATAGTCATGGTAAATGATGAATGATGAATTATAAATGATGATTACAGAGATTATACCCCATTCATCATTCATCATTCATCATTTATCATTCAATCCAATTCATGAAATTTCTCAAAGAAGAACGCCTTAAAAGCCAAAAAACAATATCACGTATCTTCAAAGAAGGTCGTTCTTTTACTTGTTATCCTCTCCGTTTAGTGTATGCTGAAGTAGAACCTACTGCCGATGCTGTCTTTCCCATACAATTTTCAGTCACTGTCGCCAAAAGGAATTTCAAACGCGCCGTTGACCGCAATGTTCTCCGTCGGCGTATCCGCGAAGCCTACCGACTCAATAAAGTTAAACTTTATAATTTTTTGCAAGCCTTACCCGAAGATTCTGCCATGAAAAACAAACATTACGCCTTTATGGTGATGTACGTTGCCAAAGAAGAATTGCCTTTTGATGAAATTGAGAAAGGCATTAAAAAAATGATTTATAAATTTGAAAAAACAGCATAATTTTACAGTCTATCGTTTTACTTAAAATAAAAATTATGCGATATTTCCTACTTCTTATCTGCCTTTTCATTTTTACAATCTCTTTCTCACAGAAAGTCCTTAAATTGGATACCCCTAAAAACCCTTCTAAAGCGGCTTATTATCTCGGCTCTCGTATCATTTTCAAATTGGAAAACACGAAGGAAAATAATATCTGGTATTCAGAAATCATTAAAGATTTTGATACGGATAAGGGGCTTATCATTTTTGATAGTTGGCAAATTCACTATCAAGATATTATCAGTTTACGCAACCCATATGCCTATAAAGGGGCAAAAGTGACGGCTAAATTGCTGCAAGGCTTTGGTATTGGCTTGATTGTTTTTTCTACCCTGGGCAGACTTTCTCCTGATTGCCCGAATTGCAATGAGGCGCTTGTGGCAGGCGGTGGCTCACTCCTTGTCGGTTGGATTATTGATAAATTAACAGGCGTTAAAAATTATAAAATAGGTAAAAGGAATAGGTTACATTTGTTAGATTTGTCATTTAAACCGGCAGAAATACCGGTCAAAGTGTGATTTAAATATTTAGTTGCAATATGAAATTCAATCAAATTAAGCCTGCTTTTATCAAAAAACTAATCGCTGCGCTCGGTAAAGATGCCGTTTTTAACCAAGCTGACATTCTCGAAAAACACGGACGCGACTTTACTGACAATCTTTATTTTCCGCCTGAAATTGTGGTCAAACCCGCTGATACTGAGGGGGTATCTAAAG
This sequence comes from Saprospiraceae bacterium, assembly GCA_031424115.1. Lineage (GTDB taxonomy): Bacteria > Bacteroidota > Bacteroidia > Chitinophagales > Saprospiraceae > JAAFJT01. The sequence continues at coordinate 36,957 of JANPGW010000455.1, forward strand.
TGATGTTTTTATGCCATAAACACCGCATTCCGGTGACCGTACAAGGCGCACGAAGTGGGTTGACCGGCAGTGCGCTGCCTGTTTATGGTGGGGTGGCTCTATCCATGGAAAGGTTGAATAAAATATTGGACATTGACGAAAAAAACTATCAAGTAACCGTTGAACCTGCTGTTATCACCGAGCATCTTCAAAACGTGCTGCAAGAAAAAGGGTTGTATTATCCGCCTGACCCAGCCGGCAGAGGCTATTCTTTCATTGGCGGCAATATTGCAACCAATGCGGGCGGACCAAGATGTGTCAAATATGGGGTCACGCGGGATTATGTGCTCAATCTTGAAATTGTGTTGCCCAATGGCGAAATATTATGGACAGGTGCGAATACTTTGAAAAATTCGACGGGCTATAATCTTACACAACTCATAACCGGCAGTGAAGGCACACTGGCGGTGGTCACTAAAATTGTGTTTAAATTGTTGCCTTACCCGTCTTTTAACTTGTTGATGTTAGCCCTATTTCATAAAGCCGAAGATGCTTGTGCCGCCATTGCGGATATTTTCAAAGCGGGTATTATTCCTTCGGCTTTGGAATTTATGGATAAAGATGTGTTGGATTATGCCGTTCGATATGTCGGCTCTTCTCCTTTCGAAATTTCTCCCGACATTGAAGCCCAATTGCTCATTGAAGTAGATGGCAATGATTTAGAGGTTTTACACAAAGATTGTGAAAAAATTGCTACGGTTTTGTCTGAATTTAGTGTTGTTGAAATTCTTTTTGCTGATAATGACGCTCAAAAAAATGAGTTGTGGAAACTCCGTCGCAATGCAGCTAATGCGATGACAACGCTGTCATATGCTCGAGTAACGGAAGACATTGTCGTGCCTCGAACGAAATTGCCGGAACTACTGAGAGGGGTGAAAAAAATTGGCGACGAATTGGGTTTAAAAACAAGCAACTTGGGTCATATTGGTGACGGTAATATGCATTTTAATATCATTAGTGACGAGCCCGTTACGCCTGAATGGCGCGAAAGAAGTCTTCAAGGTAAGCGTAAAATCTTCCAATTAGCGAAATCCCTTGGGGGTATGCTGTCGGCGGAACATGGTGTGGGGTATTTACAAAAACCTTATATGAATATTTTTTTTAAGGACAATCACATCAATATACTGAGGGGCATCAAAAAAGTGTTCGACCCGAGAGGTATTTTAAATCCGGGTAAAGTTTTTGATTCTTTATCATAGTAACTCAAATTCATCATCCACTAAAAAGGTAATGACAAACGAACAAAAAGCCATCAAAACAGTCTATTTCAGTATCATCGGCAACACCTGTTTAGCACTGATAAAAGGATTGACGGGCTTTTTCGGCAATTCGTATGCGCTGATTGCAGATGCCATTGAATCCACAACTGATATTTTTTCGTCATTGTTGGTCTTATTTGGCTTAAAATATTCTAATAGACCGGCCGACAAAAATCACCCTTATGGGCATGGACGAGCAGAACCATTGATTACGTTTATTGTGGTTGGTTTTTTAATCACTTCCGCTACCATAATCGCTTACGAAAGCATCAAAAATATCGGTACATCGCATGCTTTGCCGGAGCCTTATACACTCATCGTGCTGGCAGGTATCATTATTTGGAAAGAATTATCCTACCGATTGGTTTTAAAAAAGAGTCAAGAAACGCATAGTTCGTCATTAAAAGCGGACGCTTGGCACCACAGGAGCGATGCGATAACCTCCGTTACGGCATTCATCGGTATTTCGATTGCCTTGATAATGGGTAAGGGTTACGAATCAGCCGACGATTGGGCGGCGTTGGTGGCTTCCGTGTTTATTCTTTACAACAGCTACCTTATTTTCAGACCTGCCCTCGGCGAAATCATGGATGAACACTTGTATGACGATCTGATTGATGAAATCCGACAAGTGGCTTATACGGTAGATGGCATTATTGACACCGAAAAATGTTTTATCCGCAAAGCGGGAATGACGTATCACGTGGATTTGCACGCCATAGTAGATGCCCAAATTTCGGTCAAACAGGGACATGATTTAGCCCATAAACTTAAAGATACTTTGCGGCAAGAGATTCCTGTATTGGGGCATGTGCTGATTCATGTCGAGCCGGATAAGTGAAATTTCGTATAAAATCTATTTCGACGCACCTTCTGTAAACTATTAACCATGGTTAGATTTTTTTTATACGCAATTAGCCTATTGGCTTGTTTCGCATCTTGTAATAAAGGTGACATTCCAGGGGATGGCATTCTTTTCACCGGTAGGTCCCATAAAGTGCATGATTTTATTGACCCCGTAAAAGGTATCTCTCGTTTTGATACCTCCTACACTGAAACCGTGAAGGTTTTAGACAGTAAAGATTCTATTTTTTTTATAGTAGAAAGCAATCGAATAGCTTTTGAAAAAAATATGGATAACGATTATTTTAAAAGTCTTCAAGGGCAGAGAGCAACCATCCATCTTCAATTGACATCAACTGATTCATTGAAATATATATATTCATATTCGGCACAATCCAACACACTGTATTACATTGAAATTATATTCATGGGGGAAAAGCAATAAAATTTCTGTAAAATCACTTCATTTCAATATCAATATTTATTTGCCGCTTTTATTTTTAATCAATTTTCTTAAAATAAAATCCAATTGCGGGTCGTTCATAGTGGCAACATCAGAAACCGTTGTTTTAATTTCATAATCCGGTAAAATACCCTCATCGGGTCTCGATGTTTGAGGCGCTTGATATATAAGTGGTATATCCATTTCAATTTTTGAATTGGGCAAATAAAAGAAAAACAATTCGCCACCATTGATACCTTGTTGAGAGCCGCCGGTTTTTTCGCCGACGATAGTTCCTAAATTGTTTTTCTTAAACACATCTGCCATAATGAATGTGGCAGAACTATTGGATGCATCGGTTATTAAGTAAATTTTTCCTTTAAAATGATTGGGTTTTGGCAGTATTTCAGCGCATTTTGAGCTTATTAAAGGCTTTTGATAAAAACCCTCTGCGGTTAATTCGTAGCCAATTTTGTTTTGTTTAAAACTATCATCCCATGTATCCAAGTAGGGTTTTAAGCTATCGGGTATGCTGGTGTATCGATACAAACGGCGGTAAGCATTGGCACAACCCAACGATTTTGGGGTCAAATAAGTTAAAACGGCATCTCTCGTTTCATCAGCTCCGCCTTCGTTTTGACGAATATCAACAATCAAATTTTGGTATCCCTCAGTATTGAGCATCGTAAAGACACTATCCAAGTATTTATTAACATCAAATTTCCAGTTAAACGTTGAGAAATCGCCTAATCTCAAAACTGCCGTTTTTTTGTCGATTTTTTTTATATACCAACTTTTTTCATTTTTAGGCACTTCCCCGTATTGAGCGATAAATCTTTGTTCCCTATCTTCTTTTGAAAGCCCTGCAATCGTCGCCTTAATTACCTTTTTATCTTTTAAAACCGCCATCGAAAAAGTCGGGTCATTCAAGTTTTTTTTAAAAAACAGCGGGAAATAAACATCAAAAAGGCTGTAATTATCAGTATAAATATTTCTTGGATGAATGGTGATATTATCCCTTTTTTTATTTAAACCTTTCAAACCGTCGGCTTTACTGACTGTCAAAAGGCTATCAATAATGGTTTTTATTGGAATATTATTAATAGTTATGATTTCGTTACCTAATGCAATGTCTTTATTGTCTGAAAGATTGTGTGTCACGATAAACTTACCATCAATCACCTGAAACAAAATTGGGATAAAAACTCTGCTAAATAAATTGGCTTTTAGTATGCGTTTGTTGTTATAAAAACTGACAAAAGAATGTCCACATTTGAGTTTTTCATTCAGTTGTGAAAGGAGTACAAAGAAATTCCTTTGCTCCATCGGTTGATTGATTTGAGCGTCTAAAGCTTTAAAGTAATTCTCGATTTGGGTTTTTGTATTGTAGCGATAAAGCCCAGGGTGTATGTTTTCCCAAGTTGCTTTTACAAGGGCTAAGTCATTTTTCATTTGTTGTGGCGAAAGAATTTTCGCCCTCATGTCATATTTATATTCATGGCGTTCTATCCATTCTGTTTCACCCACCCATTGCACGTCCTTTCGATGCACATACCTATCTTTCCCAATTGTGTAAGTATATTTCAACAAAGCAGGTTTTTTATCGTTGCCGTCAATGCCTAAAATTTCCGTTACTATTTCTATATTGCCAGATTCTAAAAGCCGTTTTGATTTGACAATTTCATCATTTATCATTGTTCCATTTTTTGAAAGAACCATTGTATCCGTCCAATTGGCATTCGGTTCTTCGGGAAAAGAATTACCAAATACAAATGTATTGCTTTGTCCAATTTGCTCAATATCAATATTAGCGGGCATTGTGAAAGGCTTATTGGTTGTGTAATCCAAATAGGTCAAAGAGCCTTGCCAACTGCCGATAATGGGTTGTAAATCAACATTTGAAATGCTTACTTGAGCAGTGGAGGCGAAAAAACATAAGTTAAAAAAGGCAATTAAGAGCGTCGTAATATTAAGAAGATTTTTTTTCATTGGTAGTGAAATTTTAAGTTGTAAAAAAATAGGGTGCCTATAAATAACTGCCCCCCTCAGTGTAGCTTGAAAAACTGATTTCAAACACAATAAGTAAATTTCAAAATATCATTTTAGACATTTTTAATAACAGACAAGACCTGTTTTAGTTTATTTGTATTAAAAATCATCAAAATCGGCGAAAAATTCATTATTTTCTTTCCTAACACATATAGTTTCTTAAATTTGTTCCACTTTTTGAAAATATAAAATTTGTCACCGATATAAAGGGTTGACAATCAACTTTTTAGACAAAGTGACGTTTCAGGAAGGTAGATTTTTTTACATTATTTTTTTGAACTAAATTTTTTTTGAACTAAATACAATTGATAAAAAATGACTGGCTCTAATGTAACGATTAAAAACGGCAAGCTGAAAGTCCCTAATGACCCCATTATTCCATTCATTGAAGGAGATGGCACCGGTCGTGATATTTGGAAAGCTTCCGTACGCGTGATTGATGCGGCGGTAGAAAAGGCTTACAAAGGCAAAAAGAAAATTGTTTGGCGAGAAGTTCTTGCCGGCGAAAAAGCGTTTAACCAAACAGGTAACTGGCTACCTGACGAGACACTCGACGCTATCCGTGAGTGCCTTATCGGCATCAAGGGTCCTTTGACAACGCCTATCGGTGGTGGTATTCGCTCTTTGAATGTAGCATTGCGCCAAATGTTGGATTTGTATGTTTGTTTGCGTCCGGTTCAATATTTCAAAGGTGTTCCTTCTCCTGTTAAGCAACCGGAGTTGGTGGATATGGTTATTTTCCGTGAAAACACAGAAGATATTTACGCTGGTATTGAGTGGGCAGGCGGAACAGAAGATTCTTTGAAAGTCCTAACTTTCTTGAAGAAAAACTTCCCTAAGTCTTTCGATAAAATCCGTTTCGGGACAAAGGAAAAAGTAAAAAGCTATAATAAAGCGGCTGGTCTAAAAAATGCAAGCCCGGATGTAGTCGTCGGTTTGGGTATTAAACCGGTTTCAAAAGCCGGTACAGAGCGTTTAGTGCGTTCTGCAATTGAATATGCTATCACTCAAAAACGTAAAAGCGTAACGATTGTTCACAAGGGCAACATTATGAAGTTTACAGAAGGGGGCTTCCGCGATTGGGGATATGCAGTAGCTGAAAATGAATTTGGCGATCAAGTATTCACTTGGACGACTTATGACAAAATAAAAGCTGAAAAAGGCGAAGAAGCCGCAAACAAAGCACAAGCCGAAGCATTGGCTGCCGGAAAAGTACTCATCAAAGACGCTATCGCAGACATTGCTTTGCAACAAGTATTAACACGCCCTACGGATTTTGATGTTATTGCTACCTTGAACCTCAACGGTGACTATCTGTCTGACGCTTTAGCGGCTCAGGTGGGTGGTATCGGTATCGCTCCCGGTGCTAACATCAACTATGTAACAGGTCATGCAATTTTCGAAGCCACCCACGGAACAGCACCTAAATATGCTGATAAAGACATGGTGAATCCATCATCTGTTCTTCTATCAGCGGTGATGATGTTGGAATATATGGGTTGGGATGCCGCCGCGAAACTTATCGTGAAAGGTATCGAAAAGTCTATTACATTGAAGCGAGTAACTTACGATTTTGAACGCCTTATGGAAGGTGCAACAAAATTGAAATGTTCAGAATTTGGTGATGAAGTAATCAAAAATATGTAACTTATCATCAAATTAGATATAAAAACGGCGGGATACTGAGGGGTATCTCGCCGTTTGGTTTAGGAGTGTAATGATAGCCCCCTACCCCCAAAGGGGGAATTATACTCGAAAAAGGATTAAAATGCTCATTTATTGAACATATTTAGCCCATATTGTAAGCGTTCCCCCTTTGGGGGTTAGGGGGCTATCTATTAAAACAAGCCTTCAACCGACCAATAGCGTTCGCCTGTATCATAATTGAAAGTCAGAATACGAGAACCTTTAGGCATTTCCGCTATTTTTTTCGCCACAGCTGCCAGAGACGCCCCTGTTGAAATGCCACCTAAAATACCTTCTTCTTTGGCTAAGCGTTGAGCGTAGTGAAAGGCTTCTTCTTTTGTGACGGTAATGACACCATCTAAAATGTCGCGGTGTAAATTTTCGGGAACAAAACCGGCACCAATGCCTTGAATCGGATGCGGCGCCGGGCTACCGCCACTGATGACAGGTGAAGCGGCCGGTTCAACAGCGAAAACTTGGAGGTTCGGAAATTTAGGTTTTAATATTTCGGCGCACCCTGTGATGTGTCCGCCGGTTCCTACACCGGTGATGAGCGCATCTATGCCTTCCGGAAAATCATTTAATATCTCTAAAGCCGTTGTTTGGCGATGGATATCAATATTAGCTTGATTGCTGAATTGTTGTGGCATCCAAGTATTAGGGCTGGCATTCACCATTTCAGCCGCTTTTTCTATGGCTCCTTTCATGCCTTTTTCGCGAGGCGTCAATTCAAAAGTCGCACCGTACGTTGCCATAATTTTACGGCGTTCGATAGACATAGATTCCGGCATGACAAGTATAAGCTTGTACCCTTTCACAGCGCATACCATCGCCAAACCGATACCTGTATTACCGGAAGTAGGCTCTATGATAACACTATCTTTCGTTAAAATCCCTTTTCTTTCGGCATCTTCCACCATGGCTAAAGCGATACGGTCTTTAATGCTTGCACCCGGATTGTTTCTTTCTAATTTCATAAAAACCTCATAGCCAGCCGGGAAAAGTTTGTTGAGTCGCACGTGCGGCGTATTACCGATAGAGTCTAAAATGTTATTGAATTTCATAAGGCTAATTTTATTTTAAATATTGATAATCAATGAATTGTTCAAATCACAAAATTTATAGGTTCTTCAAAATCTTTATTCATCCTGACCCGAATTTCACTTTTATGATACACAAGAGAATTGGGCGGCACACCATCCGTCAACCACACATTACCACCAATAATGGAGTCGTGACCGATAACAGTTTTGCCACCTAAAATGGTTGTACCTGAATAAATAACCACATTATCTTCAATAGTGGGATGCCGTTTTTTATTGGCTTCTGCCTTTGAAACCTGTAATGCTCCGAGGGTAACACCTTGATAAATTTTAACATTATCGCCAATAATACAGGTTTCACCGATAACAACTCCGGTGCCGTGATCAATGAAAAAACCCGAGCCGATAGTGGCACCCGGATTGATGTCAATACCCGTTAAGCTATGAGCGTATTCAGAAATAAGGCGCGGTAAAATAGGAATTTTTAATTGATATAACTCATGAGATAGCCGATAAACGGCAATAGCATAAAAACCAGGATAAGCCGACACAACTTCCTCAATGGAATGTGCTGCCGGGTCAAAGGCTAAAATCGCTTGAGCATCTTTTTGTAAATCATTGAAAACAGATGGAATACGATTGAAAAAATTTTTAATAGTATCTTCCACGGGTGGAATTTGATTCTCAATAGGCAGCAGCAATTCCCAAAGTTGCAATTCTAATTGTCTTATTTCCAACTCGCTCGATATTTCCTCACACCGCACCGGAAAAAGCATATCAATCAATTTATCAATCCATTGATGAGCCTTTCGTTTAGAAGGTAGTGGGCGCATCTTGCGGCGATGCTGCTCATGTATTTGTCGCAGCAGATACTGAGGGGTCATCTCTTTGTTTGATCGGCTCATAATTTTTGGATAATTAAAAGGTTTTTGACTTCACTGAAACGAATTTCGAGCCAAAAGAAAGGGGTTTTTATCAGAAATACAAACTTATGTGCATCACGAATGTCAACTACTGATTTTGAATTTAACAAAAAAAAACATCCGGTAGTTTTAAACCCACTGCCGGACGTTTTTTGTATGTGTGATGACCGATTATTGAAGTAAAGCAATTAATTTTCTGCCATCTCACTTATGGCGCAGATTTTTCATCTTTGTTTTCGTCTTGCGACTCACTTGAAATGATGTTGTCCACAGTGTTTTCCACAACTTGTGGGCTTTCTGCCACGTTTTCCTGAAATGTCCGTTCGCTGTCGGTGGTAAAATTATCTACAGTTTCGGATATCAAGTTTGTTTCATCCAAATTTCCATCAACAAAATCATCTGCGTGATTAACAGCCACGTCTGTAACGGGCGGTTTTACATCATGTCCACTGAAATAATGCCGTTGAAAAAGTAAAATACTCAAAACACCGGTAGTGATGGCAGAATCCGCAATGTTAAAAACAGGTTGAAAAAAGACCACATTTCCGGTTGCATCATGCCATAAAGGAAAAAACAACATGTCAACTACCCTGCCGTGCAGAAAACTTTCGTAACCGCCCGCCGCCGGAAACAACTTTGCAGGACCACCTGAACAATGATAATCTGATTCCGAAAATATTAAACCGTAGAAAGCTGAATCAATGATATTACCGATAGCACCGGCTAATATCAACGAAAAACTGACAACAAGTCCTCCACTTACCTTTTTTTGAATTAGACTGCGAACATAATAAATCAGAAAACCAATGGCGACAATTCGGAATAAGCTCAAGGCTAATTTGCCATATTCTCCGCCAAATTTCCACCCGAATGCCATACCCGGATTTTCGACAAAATTTAATTTTGCCCACGAAAGTCCTAATAATAAACGTTCTTCTCCGTAACAAAAAGTGGTTTTAACCCAAATTTTCAATGCTTGGTCTATAACCAAAACTGTGAAGATGACTAAAATTGCTAAATATGATTTTTTCAATTGTCAGATGATTTTATAAATAAACAGAGTTACCTCTAAAAAACATGCAATTTTACGACAAATGTACTAAAAAGAGAAACTTTTCAATCAACAAAAGGCTATATTAGTATTTTAAATTATGCTGTTTCCTTAAAAAAAGCCCCCTGCATTTAGTTTTGCTAAAATAACAGGAGGCTTTTTTTATTTAAAAATTCTCGATTAATTAAAACCTTGCATATCGTCACCAATTAAGGTTTTAATGACTGATACGGCTTTAGCCGTTCCGCTTTCTCCTTTAATGCCTTTGGCAGCGTAATAATCTTCAAGGTGAACAAGTGCGCGATAATAAGCTATTTTGTAAGCGGTATAGACCTGATCATTGTATTGCGATAATCCCGACCATTTTTCAAGCCCTTTCCACAAATTGGAATGCCAATCAAGCGCTGCTTTGGCTTCTTTAGCCGTAAGTTCGTCGTCCGGAAGATTGGTCAATAAATCCGGTGTCAATGGTTGTAAATCATCTTTTATGCTCATCTCACGAGACATAGTAAGCAACAAACGAGCATCTTCCCAACCCTCGAAACCACTGTATTTTTGAGATAATTCGTCATAAGATTTCAAACGACGATTGAACTTCATGGCTTTATCGAAAGCCGTAGATGTGCCTTTGCCAAACTGTCCATCAATAACTCCGCCGTAAGTACCCACTTCTTTCAGTGCTTCTTGCAACTTAATAGTTGATTTGCGTTTTAGAGAAACCATAGGAACGTCATTGTAAGGTGTAGGTATGCCTTTTGAACGAACGTCAGTTTCATCGGATGTAACAACGAGTTTTTTGTCACCTGTATCAAATTCTGAAATGGGCGTCAATTGAATATCTTTTACCGTTTTGATAAAAGCATCTACAAAACCCATATTCTGAATTTCTTTAAGTTTTACTCTTGCGTCATTTACGTCGGCATAATAGCCATGTACGATGCGCAATTGAGAAGCATTTGGCATAGAATACAGATCACCTACTCGAGCATAGGTTTTCCAATTGACCGATTCCCCTGCAGCCTTACTGGCTAACTGAATGACGTGAACTGTTTTGGCTTTTTTGAGCGAGCGTGACGCAATAAAAGCATCATCATAACCTTTAGCTTTCAATTTAGCCAAAATGGGTTCGGCTGTTTCTTCCGTCGGAAATGCTCCTACAAAAACTAACCCATCGCGTTTATAAACATATGCATAAGAGCGGATAGCTTCAAAATCTGCTTGTTTTACATTGTCATCAAAAGCACCTAACTGAATGGTATAAACGGCAGCCGGTTGTTCAGGTGCCTTAGTCGGTTGCGCGTAAATAGTAACGACACTACCCAATAGCGCGAAAAAAAATGCAAAATGTTTCATGTTTGTCTATGACTGAATTGTTAGAGAATTGGTTTTAAAAGATTCAAAATGTTAAAACGACTATTGTACAGTAGTTAATATGCAAAACTGTCATTTTTTTTCATTAAAAACAAATGTAAAAAAAATGGAGAACAGCTTTTTCGCATAAAATAGCTTAAATTTGTAATAGTATTGCACATGTTGTTGCATATCCCTTTTAAAAAAGAATCTGCCACCTATGACCAAAAGTGAATTCATCCATACTATTCGCCAATACATTGCTGACGGCAAAACAGAAGAGGCACTCACCCTTTTCTGCGATAAAATTAATGACTATGACACCTCAGTTCTGAATGATGCAACCCTCCTGAAAAGCCGTTTTCTGAATGCGAAAAACGATTGCATCGTAAAAGGTATAATGCTTCAAGATGACTATAATCGCACCAATGCACAAGTCAACTATGCCATTCTCGAATTGCTTGAACAACTTGAAAAAACGACAATAATCTCCTCTAAAGGCTCAAATGATAAATCAAGTGGTCGAATTTTACACAATATCCCCGGCACGATGTCGCTTGGTAGGGAAAATCGCTGTATTGTCCGCATTGCTTATGATGATGTGACTTTGACAAGAGATTTTGACGTGACTAAGGATACGGTGATTGAAAGCGTTCGCATTGCAGAAGTCATGGGTGTGGAACTATTGGATTTTAACGAAACCCCAGCATTTCAAATCCGAACTGTTACCGAAGAAGAACAATTTGTGGCGAGTGACGATTACACGCAATGGATTTTTAAAGTCAAACCGCTCATAGAAGGTAAATTTCCTTTGACGCTCAAAGTGGCTGTCATTGAAGAAATTGACGGTAAAGAACGCAAGCGCGACATCGTTTTGGAAAAAGAGGTTTTCATCATCAGCCAATTAGAAGAACCGGCACAAGCTCCCGCTCGGGCTGCCGTTTCCAATGACAAAATTGCTTTTGAAGAAACTAATGTCCGTTTGAACTATGTTTTGAACGAAGACACTGCGATAGCCACTACCTCACAAGCCACCAAAAAACGATCCGCCACCGCCATTGTATCGGCTTTGGCAACCGTTATTTTTGCCATAACCGGTTTCTTTGTTTATCAAAATATGAGTGTTAACAAAGCGCCTGACATTGTTTTTAATGAAAAAACAGATACCATACAAGGCAAAAATGACCATTCAACAAAAAAGGATAGTGAAATAGCCGAAAATCAAACAAAGGATAAAAATGACCCTTTAGTGCCGGAACCGGAAAAAACGGATACCCAACAAAATCAAGTCGTTGAATCCCGCCCCAATGCGGTAAAAATAGCACCTAAACCTAAAATTGACAATCGCGTGGCTACAACAACCAAAAAGCCTACGAAGCGCAATAAACCTGTGCCGTCTGAGAAAAATAAAACCAACGACCCCATTGCCGAAAACGATAGACGACCCGCAGCCATAGAATCCGGAGACGAACCAGAAGTAGTGCCTTCTCCTACCTTTCCCGTTGAAGAAAAAGCGGAGAGTAAAAAAACTTATAGAGTGCACATTAAATTGAAAGATGAAATGAAAAATGCCCAAATATTGGTCAACGGTGAAAAACCGATTCGTGTAAAAAGCAATATTTGGGGAACCCCTCAGTATGTCGAATTCAAATCCAATAAAAAATTACAAACCTTGACTTTTACCAAAGATGGCATATCCTGTACAATCGAAAATATTGACGCCACTAAAAGCAATGTGGAAGTTGAGGCGTGCAGTTTTAAAAAGAAAAAAACAAAAACAGACGAATAAAAAGCCTAAAATTCAACTTGAAAAATTAAAAAACAAGGTCTATATTTGTTTAAAATACATTAAGTTTTGAATTGCCATTGACTCCCATTTATGAGAGAAAGGATTATTTTCTAATTGCCTTCATCACGCCCTATCATTTTTCCACCATTTTGGATTAAACTATCTGCCTTCATTGATTCTTGTTTTTCGCCTATACTGAGGGGGATGTTTTGCAGGTTGTGCAGGTCAGGTTGACCCGCATCCACCCATGCAGTATACCATACAGACCCCAGCGCAAGGATAGCAGCACGCATTCTTTCCTCCACCATGCCACTTAACTTGTTATGAAAAGCTTGAGCATAGTCGAAACAAGGCTTTTGAATAGCTATGCCATTGATGGTTTCAATGCAGTATTTTTTATCGGCTGGAAAAGAAGCATTGATGTCTTTTTCAATTTGTAAGACATCGACAACCAATTTATGAGACGTTAAAACGATGTTCCAAAAATATTCTTTTGGGTCAGCAATATACGTTGCTCTACCCACGAAAAAATCGTATTGATTGTCAGCAAACAGCTCCGGCAACCGACTTTCCCAAAATGAATGTATGCCTTTTTGATTCGTGTATTGACCGTCGTAATTCGAAATGGTGTGCAAGGGAACGTGGGCATCAGCGATATAATGCCCCATTTCAGCACTCAATTTCAATATTCGGTTTTTATCTTTTTTCGCAAAAGCTTCCGTCAATTGTTTTTGCACCGTTAACAAATGATAAGGCAAAATACCGTTAATAGTGAACCTGTCCAGAGCATAAGCTGATTGAATATTTTTGATGCTGAACTGTTCTTTTTTAAATAAAAATTTCAAAGAATCAGGGGCTATACTGAGGGGGTCGTCTAAGGAAATTTTTACCAGATTACTGATAAAAAAACGACGGTAAAAAGAATCGGCAATAGCAATCGAATCCCGCCCAAAAAGTTTGCGAATCGTTTTAGATTTTAAAAAATAGTCGCGTTTTTGTTTTCTAATGGATTGGTAATCAACCAATTGCAAAGTATCGTTTTTAGTCGTGACAATATAGATTTCGGTATTTAATATCTGAGCGTCAATTTTGTCACGCGGAAAAAAAGGTCGGCGGTCGAGATTGATATAATGTCGAAAACCTTCGATTGGTACGACATATCTGCGTTTATCGGGGTCAATAGCATGTTCCGTGATGTACTCAATTTCCTTTTTAAACAGGGGCATCATATCGGAAGGCAACGTAAAAACGGCTAAGCGATTGATGCGTTTATGTCCAAAAAAGCCCCATGCTGGGGTTTGGTGAAAAGAAGTACTCGTCACAAAACAAATGACAAGTATGATGGGTAAAAAGCGGTTATTCATCGAGCCGACTCACAAAAGGAGGTTTTTTAAAAACGTATTTGTTGAACACTCTCATGGTGACCTAACTCCGTGTTAAACACTTTGCAATTCAACGGTTCTGCCACCTTGTAACTTCAAAACATGATTGGTTCTTGACGCCAAATCCAAATCATGGGTCACAAGAACTAAAGTTGTACCCGCCTCTTTGTTGAGTTCAAAAAGAAGATTTTCGACCGTTTCTTTGGTGTCAGCATCCAAATTGCCGGTTGGTTCGTCGGCAAATAATATCTTCGGACTGTTTGAAAAAGCGCGAGCGATGGCAATGCGTTGCTGTTCGCCACCACTCAATTGAGCCGGATAATGGTCATGACGGTCTGCCAGACCAACTTTTTGGAGTAATTCCATCGCTCTTTTTTCAGCGTTGCGTTCGCCTCTCAATTCAAGTGGCACCATAACATTTTCAAGAGCCGTTAACGTTGGGATGAGTTGAAAATTTTGGAAAACAAAGCCCACATATTGATTTCTGACCGCAGCCCGTTCATCTTCATCAAGAGTATCCAACTTTACGCCATTAAGAATCACCGAGCCTGACGACGAACGGTCAAGCCCTGCACACAAGCCCAATAAAGTTGTTTTGCCGCTTCCCGAGGGGCCCACAATGGCAAAAGAATCGCCCGAAGGAATGCTGAAACTGACATTGTGGAGAACCGTCAATTCTTTGCCTCCGCTTTTGTATGTTTTAGTAAGATTTTGAACTTCAATCATATTTTTATCACATTATTTTTTATCCCAAAAAACGCTATAATTGTTTATACACTATCCAACGCTCCGGCATCTTATCTCATTTTGTAGAAGACGAATATCAGCCAGTTTTATTGGGGAGTTGTTTCATAAATTCCAACAATAACACAATTTAGACAAAATAGTGGATAAAAAGTTTTTCGATAACATTTTATGCCAAAAAGCTCAGTAAAATTGTTTGACATTTTAACATAATATTTAATAAATTATCGCCCTAAAATATATTTCTAAGAGCCGATTTCTCGTTATTGAAAAAAATCTTCCACTTTTTAAGTCATTTTTTCCTAACTTTGATTTTTAATTACTATGTTTTTACACCAACAAGTAACAAATAAAAAAAATATTCAATACAAAAAGCATTATTTTTCAAAATTAAATTTGAGAAAAATCACTATGAAACTGAACTCTCTTTTCACCAAAAATCAAAAGTTTGTGCTGACACTCTTGGTTGTCTCACAATTCATGGTATCGTGCTCTATTTTCCAAAAAGAAAAAAAAGAAATACCTAAATCCTATAACACTGCTGGAGTTAAAGGCATGACCAATGCAGAAGCCCGAAGCATGTACATTGATCAGTATAAAGCCATTGCTATCCGTGAAATGGAGCGGACGGGTATTCCTGCCAGTATCAAACTCGCGCAAGGCATTCTCGAATCAGACGCGGGACGCAGCACTTTATCCTCAAAATATAACAATCATTTTGGGATAAAATGTCACTCCGACTGGCAAGGCGAACGCTATTATCAAGAAGATGATGACAGAGACCCTGTGACGGGGCAGCTCATCAAATCCTGTTTTAGAGCTTATAAAAACGGTGAAGAATCCTTCATCGCTCATTCCGAGTTTTTGCGCGACCCTCGTAAAGTGAATCGTTACGGGCCTCTTTTTCAAATTGACCCCAAGGACTACTCAAGCTGGGCTTATGGGCTTATGAAATCCGGGTATGCCACAAGTTCGGATTATGGTGACAAATTAATACGTCTCATTGAGGATTTACAACTTCATCAATACGATTTGATGACTTCAACTGATATTGTATCTGGGAATAATCAAAATGGTTTCCCCAATAATACTAATAATCAAAATCCAAGTTTCCCCCCTTCCGGATCAACGGGCAACAATAATAATATGTCGGTTACGGAAGGCACTCGAAACGATAGCAGAATTTTAGTCGTCAATGGCGGGCTAACACTTGAGCAAGTTGCCGGTAGATATGACTTGAGCCTGCGCAAATTAAAAGAATATAACGAAGAAATTGGAGAACCCGACCGGCGTTTGCCCGAAGGAACAATTATTTATACCCAACAAAAACGCAATAGTTGGAGCGGTAGCAATAAATTTCACCGCGTGGCAGCATGCGAAACGATGTATGATATTGCTCAAAAATACGGTATAAAATTATCCAAATTATACAGCAAAAACAAAATGCGGGAAGGTGACCAGCCCGCTATTGGTGAGCAAGTGGTATTGAGAAAAGGTTTATTTCAAAGGGTCGATATGCCTGCTTTGAGAGACACATTTGGCGAATGGAAAAAATGCCGACAGCCGGAAATATTGCTCGAAAAACCGGTTACCAATCCGGCTACCACCAATAGACCACCTACTAACCCCTCGCCAGCTGGCAGTGGAGAATTTGGATTTGAAATAACTCCGGGAGGAACGGCTACTCAGCCAAGTAGCAGTTATCCACCAATTCAACCGACTTCCCCACAGGCGTCGTATCCCACACAACCAAATCCGTACCCAAGCACTGAAACAACTACTTATCCGACCACAAAGCCGTCATACCCCACTACGCAACCATCATACCCCACTACGCAACCGAATTATCCAAGTACTCAACCATCGAAACCCAGCACTCAACCATCAAATCAGGGTGGTCAGTACTATACAGTGATGCAAGGTGAAACGCTGTGGGCAATTTCACGAAAATTCAGCCTTACTGTTGACCAATTAAAGCAATTAAATGGTTTAGTAGATAATATTATTAAGCCGGGACAACAGCTAAGAGTTAAGTAAAATACTCTAAAAAGCGTTAACTAAATATCAAGCATCCCGAATTTTCTTTGTTGAAAGTTCGGGATGTTTCAACATAAGGAATAGATTTTGAATAATTGATGAGAGTACGGGAATGCAGCACCTTTTTTTACTCTTTTTTTTTATTAAAATTCAACTTTTTGATGTTTTACTCCCCCCTCAGTACGTCAATTGAAAAAACTCCTTTATCTTCGCTACAAAGCAATGGTGAACAAACCTTGGTAGGTTTTTTCATTTTTCAGGTTCGAATTTATGGCATTTTTTAAATTTGGAAAATCAACATCGGATAAGATAACCGACGAGGAAATCGTTGAACGTATCTTGACAGGCGAACTGCACTTGCAGGAATTGCTTTATGACCGCTATTCTACAAAAATATTCCACAAATGCCTCAGCATTATCAAAGACCGTGAAGCCGCCAAAGATTGTACCCATGATATTATGGTTAAAATATTCATGAAACTCGGTGACTTTAAGGGTAAATCCGCTTTTTCGCTGTGGGTACACTCCATCACGTACAATTTTTGCATGGATTATTTGAGTAAACAAAAGCGACTGGATTTCAGTGATTACTCCGATTATGAATACGAAAAGGTCTCCAATGATGATGAATCGCTTGAAAATAAAATTCTTCAAGACCTTAAACTCACACAACTCGAAATCGTATTTGAACAACTTAACCCCGATGAAAAAATTATATTAATGATGCGGTACCAAGATGGGCACAGCGTCAAAGAAATTTCCGATACCCTTGGTGTGGGAGAATCGGCTGTAAAAATGCGACTCAAACGCAGCCGCGATCGCTTGGCAGAACTTATCAATATGATTGACAAAAAAGGAAACAAATAATGGAAAGTCAAGAAAAAAACCTCGCGAGCCTTTTTCAACAGCTCAGAAACAAAAGTGAAAAATCGGAAACTCCTGACATTAGGTTGAAAGATGCCGTTTTCAGCACAATTGATGCAGCGGGCTTGGTAGCCGATATTGTTGATTTATTCACTTTTAAGTTTATGCAAGCGCATTCTGAAATATTGGATGCCATACCTACTCAAGACAATAGCATTCGGGCACTAAAAGAAAATAATCAGGATAAAGACCAGTTTTTTAATTTTTTAGACAAAAAAAGAAAAGAACGTCGGGAAGAAGAGTGATATACTGAGGGGTGTGAATATCAAAGTTGTCAGACGCTTTTAAAGCGTCTGACAACTGATTCTAACGAAAAGTAATAGTTTTTAACAAAAAGATATTTTTATTATTTACAAAATATATTGAAAATGAACGGTTTACAAAGATTGTGGGATTTATTTTTAGAATCCCTTCGCGTTTTCGGGGAAAAATTCATGGATACTATTCCAGGGCTTTTGTTGGGTATTATCGTTTTACTCATCGCTTGGCTTTTGGCTCGAATCATTTCTTCGGGATTTGAAAAACTGCTGAAAACAGTAAAGTTTGACCAATTTGCGGAAAGGATGAACCTGACCTCATTTCTCAACCAAATGGGTATTCAAATGTCGCCCAGTGCGCTCATCGGGCGATTTATATATTGGATTTTTGTATTGCTCATTATCGCTTCCGCTGCTGAGACGCTTAATTGGTCAGCCGTGTCCTATCAGATTCAACGATTTTTGGATTATTTGCCTAATCTGATAACAGCCATCTTGGTTTTCATCGTCGGTGCTTATTTAGCTTCGCTTGTACGAGATTTTGTGAGAAGTGCAACCGGTTCACTTGGTATCAGTACCGGTCGGATTTTAAGTACCGTCATTTATTATATCCTTTTCATCATGGTCGTTTTGACAGCGATGGAACAAGCGAAGATTGATACCAAAATATTATCCACCAACCTACTCATTATAATCGGTGCCATCATGTTTGCGGCTGCCATATCGTATGGTTTTGCTTCAAAAGATGTGTTATCGAATATTCTCGCCGGTTTTTTTAACAAAAGAACTTATCAAAAAGGGATGATTATCGAGGTGGATGGCATCCGCGGCACCATCATAGACATGACCAATATCTCTATTACCCTTCAAGTCACAGAAGAGGAAAAGGTTGTGATTCCTTCGCACCAACTGATGACCAGCAAAGTGAAGATTATCAAAGAGAATTAGGGTAAAAAAAAACATCCCGGAAGCTTTACGCTCCGGGATATCGCATCAAAAAAACAGCAGGATATTAAAACGAGATAATAATCTTTAGAATTGGCTAATACGGCGAATGACCTTATGCAATTTGGTGTATTCATTCACTTCTTCAATGAAGGGGTCATATTCCAGATAATTAGCCGAAATCAACTTCAATTGAGTGACACGACCCGCACGGTTCTTTATCACTTGTACATATTTTATCCACACATTGCCATTTGACCGCACGGCATATATTTCATTGTCTTTAATATCTTGGAGGCTACCAATCTCGCGGCAGATAACAATATCACCGTTGCTGATGATAGGCTCCATGGAGTTACCGCTAATCGGGAAAGCTACCAAATTGCCGCCTGAAATACCCGGAATGGAAAACACACTGTTATTTTCTCGGGTAAAACTGCCCGGGTCAATGGCTGTACCGGCAAAAGCCTCTACGCTGGTGAAAAGGATATTACCTCCCTTTGATTCACCGGTCATGAACATATTATAGAGCTTGCTTTCAGAACTATCGTTGTCAAATGCAGTTCCTATGCCATCAATGACATATTCCTCATTGACATTATAAGCTCGACAGAATGACCGTGCTTGCCCGTAGTCAATCACTCGCTTACTCGAACCATCGAGATAAGCACGGATGATATGACCATAACTTTTGTTTCCTAATACTTTTTCAGCAACATCGCCAACGCCTTTGCCATTACGGTCATTTTTGACGATAGTTCCTCGATCTTCGAGCATTTTGAAAACCTTTACAAATCTTTCATTGAGTAGGACTCTATCTTCACGTATCATAGTGATTCACTTTTGTGATGAATAATAATTGTTTCAATTATTGTGGATTTTGCTTTTTAAACATTTCCAACAATTAACGGTTCAAAATTAAAACAATTATTTTTTATAAACAAATTTTTTCAAAAAAAATGTTGTCTTTTGTTTCAAATATTTTTTCTACATATTTTAAAGAGTAGAAAGAGATACTACAAAATGATGTTTATCAAAGGTTATTTTCCAACAATTACTTTATCCTATTTCTTGTTTTTTATTGTAAAATATTGATAATCAACAACTTAGATTTAATCAATCAATACTTTTAAAACAAAATTTTCCGATAAATACTAATAATACTGAGGGGGGATGTTTTTATAATCGTGTTTGAAATGTTGCATCATTTTTATTTGAAAACTTTATGTTTTGAAGTGTGCCGTTTTCACAATTGTTAAAAAACATCTATTCAAATATACTTTTCTTGAAATTAAGATCAATACGCACCGGAATATTTGTATTTTTATCGAACTTTTTTGACTTTTATCGTCTTAATAATAATAATATTCTTATTAGATATATGGCTCAGCGCACATAGAGATGGCACTTCAATTAAAATATATAAAAATGTATTCACTGTTCACATTTCAACTAAAAAACTGTATAATGAAAAAAAATATCTTATTCTTCGCATTTTCACTGTTGGCTCTGATTTCACAAGCACAGGATTTAATCACCAAAACAGATGGCACAACTATTAAAGGTAAAGTGATTTCTTTTCAAAACAATCGCCTCGTGATTCAGCAAGAGGACGAAACTGAAATGACCTTGCCCCGCAAAGCTGTTGCGGAAATTAAATTTGATTATACGCTGAATAAATCCGTTACTACAAAAGGAGAGAGCAAGCCGGAGCAACCTGTCCCTTCATCTTACTCTATAACTCAAGCTCCCAAAACCAAGCCGACGGCCGAGCCAACACGCTACGAAGCGCCCGCGCCGATTTATGCGCCCGAGCCCATTGTGACCTCAAAAAGCGTGGTTGAAAGCCCGGGGGAAATATCCGGTTTAGAAGGGCGTGTTGTACTATCAGCACCGGGTTTCAAAGAAAGAGCCGTCGGCGCCGGTCGGGTTGCCGTCACCGTGTGCCTTAATACTGAGGGGGGGGTCATCAGCGCCAAATTCAAACCTGCTGGCTCCTCTACGCTTGATTCCGATTTGATCAGCATGGCTGTTCAAAACGCTCGTGAGTTTAAGTTCTCGAAAGGCGAAAATGGTGATTGTGGGGTGATTGTGTATAAATTCAATTTGGATTAACCCGGTTAGAAGATATGCAAAAAGACCACCTTTTAAATAATTGGAATCAAAAACTACCCAAGAAAGGCTTTTTTAAACGTCGGTATGGTTCTATTTTTAGTAGCTTGCTCGTATGCAAAAGCGATGCGGATAAGTTCACCTTCTTTATACGCGCCACTGAAAAACGATAAACCAACGGGCAAATCATAAACCTTGCCGCAAGGCACCGAGATATGTGGATAGCCGCTCGTCGCTGCCGGAGCAGTCAAAAAAACATCGCCCCAACGATCACCATATATGGTATCAATGCTGCAAGCGGGTCCCATTGTCAGCCCGGCAATGGCATCCAATTTGTTGGATTGCATCACTGTATCAATTATTTTTTTTGACCCATTGTGGCTTTTTTCCAAAGCTTCCAAATATTCTTTACTACTCAAATCGCCTTTTTTTTCGCTCATTTCAAAGGTTTCCTGTTTGAAGGTGGGCATCGCTTGGTCTTCATTCTTTTTATTGAAATCAATGAGGTCTTTCAATGTTTTCATGGGTGAATTAGCCGTGGATAAATACTTGTTGATGCCATGTTTGAACTCATAAGTCATCAGTGTATATTCAGCCCCACCATTGGCGTTTATTTTATCCAAAAATTCAATCTCAATGATTTCTGCGCCCTGTTTCTTCATGTCGTTCACTGCTTTATCGAACAATCGTTGAAGGAATTGATTGGTGTATTTCTTTTGTTCAACCCCAATTCTTTTGCCTTTTAAGCCATTCGCATCTAAAAACGTGGTATAATCCGCCGCCACTTTTCCTGCGCTTTCTTTTGTTTTCGCATCATTGGCATCCACACCGATCAGGGCAGTTAACAAGATAGCCGCATCTTTGACCGTCCTTGCCATGGGACCCGCCGTATCTTGGGTGTGCGAGATGGGAATAATGCCCGAACGACTCAACAAGCCCACCGTCGGTTTTAGCCCTACCACCCCATTGACCGAAGCCGGACACGTCACCGAGCCATCTGTTTCGGTACCCACTGCCACCACACACAAATTAGCCGCCACCGCCACGCCCGAACCGGAGCTTGAGCCACACGGGTTATGGTCTAAAATATACGGATTTTTGGTCTGCCCACCTCGACTGCTCCAGCCCGAACACGACTGGCTGGAACGGAAATTTGCCCATTCCGTTAAATTGGTTTTACCCAAAATCACAGCCCCTGCGTCACGTAATTTTTTGGCAATAAAAGCATCTTTTGCCGCCTTATTCCCTACCAACGCCAACGAACCCGCCGTGGTCATCATCTTATCGGCAGTGTCAATATTGTCTTTTATCAAAACCGGAATGCCGTGTAACGCCCCGCGCACTTTCCCCGCTTTTCTTTCTTCATCCATCGCTTTGGCGATAGCGAGGGCATCGGGATTGAGCTCAATAACCGCATTTAAAGCATGCCCTTTTTTATC
>JANPGW010000456.1:0-52679 GCA_031424115.1 Saprospiraceae bacterium
GAGTGCTTACAAGACTGGTGGCAGGTGTACAATTTCCATAGACCGCACTCTTCAGTAGGCTATTTAACTCCAGATGAATTTGAACAACTCAATAAAAAACTATACTTTTATCCGGTTGCGGCGTAAGGGAAGAGGACAAGTCCATTTACTCAAAAATACTTACTTCCCTCCATTTTAATCCATTCTTCCAACCTCAATCCCCAATCCTCCAATCCCCAATCCTCCAATCCTCCAATCTCCAATCTCCAATCCCCAATCCTCCAACCCCCAATCCTCCTCCAACATCATTGGCTTGATTTTAGCATAGATTTTCATCCGACTACCCATCAAAATATCCCCCTTTGAACAGCTTGTTCTGGTTTAAAAGCCATTAAAAATATTTTTAATGAAATTGTTTTATGCTACTATGAGAAAATCTATAACGCTTGTTCTTGTCGCTGTGCTGAGTATGCCTATGGTGATGGCGCAAAATTTAGTTATTAATTCTGGTTTTGAAATGTCTAAAGATTCGAGTAGTCTGATTCCTCCCGGCGAGTTTTCTATTTCGAAAGCATTGGGTTGGAGTATGCCCACGCGCGCGCAAGCAACGCTTTATAGTTCCATTCCCACATTAGCGACGACCAACAGAGCGATGAGCAAATGGCGATTTTCGGCAAAAGGAGGCAACAATGTGGTCGGGATTATGACTTACGGGAGTATTTCAGCAGACCCAAAAAACGAATTGAGAGAATATGCACAGGGCAGTTTGACAAAGCCGCTGACGGTAGGTCAAAAATATTATGTGTCCTATTGGGTTCATTTTCATTGCGAAGGCACCAATAACTTGGGGGTAGTATTCACAAAGACCCCCCTCAGTACAGATTCGATTTTTGGGTTATCGCTAAAACCACAAATTAATCATACTTCAATTATCCCTTATTCAAATACCGATAGTTGGAAATTCATCAGAGATTCATTTATTGCCCGCGAACCATATCAATCTTTTATCATCGGTAATTTTTTATCGAATAAAGAGACTCAAATTCAAGCCAATAAATATAAATACCATAAAGCCTATTTGGATGAAATAGCGGTAGAAGAAGCGGCAGATATAAAAATGCCGGCACGAATCTTTGATTGGGCTTTAGAAAACGATAAAGCATCGAAAAATGAAACCACTCAAGACAACTCTACAGCGGGCAACAGTTTAGGCAACAATGTGATAAAAACGCGCGATAACCCTGCTTCAAGTACTTCACATCCGGCTAAAAACGCTACCGATGTGCCTACCAAAGATATTGTAACCAAAGAAATGGCAAAAGCAAATCCAAAACCCGCCACGAGCATCGTAAAAGGTGAGGTGTTGATTTTAGATAAAGTTTTGTTCCAATTTAACTCCGCCGTGCTTGAAACAACTTCCGCTACGCAATTGGATAAACTTGTCACTTTTTTGCAAAGCAATGCCTCCATGAAAATTTTGGTAAAAGGTCATACCAGTAGCGAAGGCAGCGACGAATACAATCAAAAACTGTCAGAAAATCGATCAAAAGCGGTGGTGGATTATCTTAAATCGAAAGGGATTGCGCAAGAAAGATTGTCTTTTAAAGGCTTCGGCAAATCTCAACCTGTGAGCAGTAACGATTCGGAAAACAGCCGTCAAATGAATCGGCGGGTAGAGTTTGAGGTGATTGAATAGGCGTTTTTAAAGAGGTGAAATTAATTGTTTTTACTGTTACTTAGCAAAAATATGCTTTGCTGTTATGCCAAAATCGGGGATGGCCGGCGAGCCACTGCACATTTTTTCACCTCTGCATATTTGTACTTCATCAGCAGCCGTATAAACATATACCGTTTTATTTTCTGGAAATATATGCCACACTACTTTTACACCGGCATTGAAATATTCATCTAATTTTTTATTGACTCGATTGATATTGTCCGATTCTGAAATGACTTCTGCTACCCACACAGGAATTTGCATATTATCGTTACTCATAACTCGCGTCTGTTTGGCTGTAAAAATAGCTACATCAGGGCGGCGAAGATGCTCTAAACTTGTTTTTATATCTTTTTCAAAGAATATAGCACCTCCTTCTTTAAAAAACTGGGTCGTAATGAATGCACGTAGAAGTGCATCTTCAATTAAAGCTTGGTCTTGGTTCATCGTTTTAGTTTTCTCAATTATGCCTTGGTTGTACTCGTATTTGAAGCCATCTTCCATATTGGAATAGCGTTCGAGGAAAGTAGCCAGCGAAATCTTACGTGGCTTCTTGGTCGGTGTATTTTGAACAATTGCAGCTTCCATCATTTTTTTATTTTTAACAAATTTAATGCTTTTATTGGAAAATAAAAACGCCATTGACCAATCAATTCAGTTGGAACGGTGAAATTTCAAACAAATTAGTTAAAGTTTAATATTTATTGGAAACTTTGGTTTATTGAAACGATTTTTGCATTGAAGTAAAAAAAACTGATTTTCTAACACTTAAAAAAGCTTTAACATGCGCTATTTTCTTACTTGCTGCCTATTTTTGGCTTCCTTTTCTGTTTTATCTGCTCAAGGATTTATAAAAAAGTATCCTAAAGATACACCTATTGTACAGCATTTGATACAACTGTCTGATGGAAATTATGTAATGGCTGCTAACTTACCTTTGCATTTGAGTGGGGTATCATTAATAAAAATTAATACAAAAGGTGAAGTGATTAAACGGGCAATGGTTTCTACTAAACCAACCGGTTATCCTCCTTTACCCAATAACTCGTCAACGACGCTGATGGTTAATTGCCCAGATGGTGATTTCTTACTGACAGGACAAGACCAAGAGGGAAGTTTTATGTGTAAAATTGATACTGCCTTGAATATTAAGTGGCAAAAAGAGTTACCCTATTTACGCCCTGTTGTTAAATTTCAAGGCAACGATATTGTATTTATAGGGACATCAAGCCTTTTACAACCAAGTGTTCTAATAAAATGTGATTTAAATGGAAATAAAAAATCAGAAAAGATACTGGGGATACAAGTAATGGATTTGGAAGTTGTCAGCGATGGATTAATAATGATTGGCACTAATAGCTCTTTTTATAAAACCGATACTGATGGAAACCCTGTGAACAAGACGTCATTTTTGAATTATGATTATCATAATCAATATAGTTTTATCAAAACCACTGATGATAATTTTGTTTTAGCTTTTGATTCAATCCCTCTTATAGTAAAAATAGATAAGAACGCTAACATTATTTGGCAGAAAAAGAATATCATACCAAGCCCTTTTTTAGTAGCTAATCCGTCGGGAGGTTTTTTTAGTTTTAGTCAAACGTATGATTTAGTAAATCCCAGAAATAGCCGTAACGTTTCTCTTGTCAAATATGATAATAAAGGTGATTCAATTTTTGTAAAAACACTTATTGATGAAGTATCTACAAAAACTATGAGGGGAGTAGCCTCTGTCAGTAAAAACGCTATGATTTATTATGGTGTATCATATCCAAGAGAAACATGGGGAGGAATTCAAATATTTGCGGTTAAAATAGATTCAACGGGGAATCCTTATCCCAAATCCATAGCAGGTTATTTAAAATTGGATGAGGACAAAAATTGTATTTTCGATAAAAGGGAAAGAGGTATTGCCAATGCCGCTATAAAAGCTACTTCTACTACGGGACAAACATTTCTCGGATTGACAGATAAAACAGGTTATTTTGAAATCGGCTTAACCAATGGTACATACACAGTTGCTCCCGATATTTCAGCCTTGAACAGATATTTGGTTTTATGCACCCCCTCAGTATCAGCCACTGTTGAAGATGGAAAACAGCCGGACACGGTTCAATTTCCGATAAAACCCTTGATTAGTGCCCCTTTGATGCAGGTAGATATTACCACGCCTTTTCTTCGCCGTTGTTTCAGCAATACTTATTACGTCCAATATTGCAACAAAGGAACGGCACAAGCCAAAGATGCTTTTGTGGATATTACCTTAGATTCGCTCATGGAGTATCAATCCGCAAGATTGCCTTTGAAAAGTAAAATAGGCAATATCTATCGTTTTAACTTAGGGAATGTTGAAATCAATGATTGTAATAAATTTGAAATTACGGCTCGGGTACGTTGTGGAGATTCTACGCGCTTGGGTCAAACGCTCTGCGTAAAAGCCAAAATTTATCCTGACACTACGGGCGTGCCGACTACCAACTGGTCAGGCGCCAATATCACCATAAAAGGCGGGTGTGTTGGAGATTCTGCGGTTTTTGTTATAAAAAATGAAGGAATAGCCGCTTCAAAACCCTTGAAAGCGAAGGCTTACCAAAACGAAGATGTTTTTGAAAGCTTCAATGTACAGTTGCCGGCGCAAGGCACAATGACTAAAAAATACAAATCCAATAACAAAACATGGCGCATCACATCGGAACAAGAGCCTAATCATCCAAACTCTACACGTCCGACAAAGTTCATTGAACCTTGTAATACCGAACCGGTTTTGACGCTTCAAACACCTGCTTTAGCCTTTTCATCCGATGATTTTGCCCTCAGCGTTGATGAAGACTGTCAACAAATCAGAGGTGCCTACGACCCCAACGATAAAACAGGCTATCCTTTGGGCAAAAAAGGCATTGGTCAAATCCCCGAAAATCAAGACATTGAATATATCATCCGTTTTCAAAATACCGGCACCGACACGGCTTTTACGGTTATGTTGAAAGATACTTTACCCGCGGTTTTAGATGCCTCAAGCATCCAATGGGGTGTCAGCAGCCACCCTTACACGCCGTCGTTTGAGGGTAAAAATGTGGCTGTTTTCACTTTCAGTAATATTCTTTTAGTAGATTCTTTCACGAATGAACCCAAATCTAACGGTTTCGTTCGTTTCCGCATTAAGCAAAATCCTAACCTTGCCAAAGGCACTAAAATCCAAAATTCAGCGGGGATTTATTTTGATTTTAATCCGCCGATTATCACCAATAAAACGTTGCACACCATTGGGGTTGATGAGTTTACATCGCCTGTTATGGATATTTTCTCACCGAATGTAATGAATGTACAAGTATCGCCTAATCCATTCACCGATAAAACCCATTTTAAACTTGAAATACCTTTGGCTACTTTGGGAGAATTAGAGATTTTCGACTTAAATGGCAGGTCGCTACAAAGGGAGTTCATTAAAAATCAAGAATTTGATTTCAATAAAAAGACGCTTAAATCAGGGATGTATATTTTTAAAATCACGGAAAACGGACGAATCATTGGACAAGGCAAAATAGCGGTTCAATAAAAGACTAAAGCTGACTCCTACTGAGGGGTCGGATTTTGGCATTTATGCGCAATAAAAAAGGGCAAAGCCATTACAAGAATGCCTTTACCCCCAACTTTATGCCATGAAAAAGCTTTGCAATAACAAATTTAAGAGTTTCTTAACTAAAATGATAAACTAAAATAAATTTTTTGAAAAAAATATATTGTTTTTTGAAAAAAGTAGATTTTATATATTTTTTCATCGGGCAAGTAACACCATTTCCATCTTCCCAAAAACCAAAAAAGGCTATCCAACTCCGTTGGACAGCCTTTTTCAATGCAGAAATAGTTCAATTATTGTTTCACACCTTGCACCAAAAGCGACACTTCATTATTCAATACCTCTATGAAACCTTTTTCGATAGTCAGCTTCATTTTCTCACCACCTTCTTTCACAATCGTGACATCGCCATCAGTCAAAGCAGAAACAATGGCAGCGTGGTTTCTCAATACTTGAAACTTACCACCCGCACCCGGCACTTTTACAGAAGTAATAGCCCCTTTGAATATTTCTCTATCGGGCGTTAGAATTGTTATATTCATATTCTTAAATGATGAATTATGAATTATGAATGATGAATCATTGACAATAAATGGTGTGAAATATTATACTCAGCGTGTATGAATTTACCATTTATTATTTATCATTCATCATTCATAATTCATCATTATAAAATTATGCTCCTGCTTCAGCGAGCAATTTTTTACCTTTTGCAATGGCATCGTCGATAGAACCGACAAGGTTAAAGGCAGCTTCCGGATATTCATCCACTTCGCCCTCCATAATCATATTGAAACCACGAATAGTCTCTTCTATCGGAACCAATACACCTTTCAAGCCTGTAAACTGCTCCGCAACGTGGAACGGCTGAGACAAGAAACGTTGTACACGACGGGCACGAGAAACCACCAATTTATCTTCTTCTGACAATTCTTCAAGACCTAAGATGGCAATGATATCCTGCAACTCGTTGTAGCGTTGTAGCGTTCTTTTGACACGTTGTGCGCAATCATAGTGTGCTTCACCGATGATTTTCGGATCCAAAATACGAGAAGTAGAGTCAAGAGGATCCACTGCAGGATAGATGCCCAATGAAGCAATCTTACGATTCAATACTGTAGTAGCATCCAAGTGAGCAAATGTGGTTGCCGGAGCGGGGTCTGTCAAGTCATCCGCTGGTACATATACCGCTTGAACCGAAGTGATAGAGCCACGTTTAGTGGATGTAATCCGTTCTTGCATCAAACCCATCTCAGTTGCCAACGTTGGTTGGTAACCTACGGCTGACGGCATACGACCCAACAAAGCCGACACCTCAGAACCTGCTTGTGTGAAACGGAAGATATTATCAATAAAGAATAAGATATCACGACCGCCGTTAGGGTCACTCAAGTCACCGTCACGGAAGAATTCTGCCATTGTCAGACCTGATAAAGCCACGCGAGCACGTGCTCCAGGAGGCTCATTCATCTGACCGAAGACCAGCGTCGCTTGTGATTGGGCTAATTCTTTTTTGTCCACTTTTGACAAATCCCAGCCACCTTCTTCCATAGAATGTTTGAAAGCGTCACCATATCTGATAACGTTAGATTCAATCATCTCACGAAGCAAGTCATTACCTTCACGTGTGCGCTCTCCGACGCCAGCGAAAACTGACATACCGTCGTAACCTTTAGCGATGTTGTTGATAAGCTCCATGATAAGAACCGTTTTACCCACACCAGCACCACCAAAAAGGCCAATTTTACCCCCTTTTGAATAAGGCTCGATTAGGTCAATGACTTTGATACCTGTGTAAAGCACTTCCGTTTCGGTAGACAGTTGCTCATAAGTGGGTGGTTTGCGGTGGATAGAGTAAGCAGTTGTACCTTTTTCAACTTTACCGATACCGTCAATAGCTTCACCAATAACGTTGAATAGGCGACCCCGAATTTGCTCACCCGTAGGCATTGAAATTTGATTACCCAAGTCAACAACCTCCATACCCCGTGTCAAGCCGTCCGTAGCGTCCATCGAAATGGTTCGGACAGAATCTTCACCTAAGTGGCGTTGGACTTCCAAAATTAATTCATCGCCATTGGGTCTTTTGACCGATAGAGCGTTGAGGATTTCGGGCAGCTTTGAACCTTCTCCAGCGAAGCTAACGTCCACAACAGCACCAATGATTTGTTTTATACGACCGATATTTGCCATTTTATATAAATTTATATAAACGTATTTAGTTTTCTATATGTGTTATTAAAAAACGGTGCAAAGTTAGCCGTTTTCCACATAAAACCAAAGGTTTTGAGATTTTTTCACGTATAAAATCAAGGTTTTTACAGCCCCCTCAGTATGGCATCACTATATTTTGTAAAATTTGACAATTCTATTTAAAAATATGGTTTATTGGTTTTTTGACGAACATTAATATTAAGGTAAAATGATTTTTTTTTTGACGAACAAATGACGGATGCGGATTGTAGTCAGTGATAACGCGAAATAATACTTTTTTTACAAAAGGTTTGGCAAATCGGCGCAAAAGAATTATCTTTGCAGGCATTTTTGCAGAAAATCTATTTTTTAATTAAAAGTTCTTTAAAATCATGTATGCAATCGTAGAAATAGCCGGTCAGCAAGTGAAAGTGGTAAAAGGTCAAAGACTTTTTGTCCACCGGTTAGAAGCCGAAGCAGGCAGCAATGTCACTTTCGATCAAGTTCTCTTGGTTGATAATGATGGTTCTGTATCTGTAGGCACGCCGAATGTGAGTGGCGCAAATGTCCAAGCAACCGTTAACGAACACCTTAAAGGGGACAAAGTTATCGTTTTCAAAAAGAAACGCCGTAAAGGATACCGTGTGAAAAACGGTCACCGCGATTTCTTGACAAGTATTACCATTGATGCTATCAATGGTTAAATGAGCGGCTAAACCTGTACCCAAACAAAAGGCGTCAAATCCTTAGAAAGAGGTACTGAGGGGGTAGCATTTTAAAACTTTTTTATTAAAACCTAAGTTCGCAATGTGAGTTTTTTTATATTGCTGACTTACATTCATTAATTTTTAACGGTGAAAATCTTCGCCGTTACAAAAGTTTAAAAAAAATGGCACATAAGAAAGGCGCCGGTAGTACCGACAACGGACGCGATAGTAGAGCGCAATATTTGGGCGTAAAAATGTATGGTGGTCAATTTGCCAGCCCGGGCAATATCCTTGTCCGTCAGCGCGGTACTAAATTCCACGCAGGCGATAATGTTTATATGAGTAAAGACTTTACTTTGCACGCTTCAATTGCAGGTATCGTGACGTATAAGCGCACAAGAGATGACAAACGCATTGTTTTCATCCAACCAGCAGCACCTAAATCAGTAAGTCCACAAGCAGGAGAAGTAGAAATTGCAGTTTTGATGGCTCCAACAACCATTGAAGCACCGGTAGCAGAAGTTAAAAAGGCTGCTAAAGGGGATGATTTGAAAAAAATCGAAGGTGTCGGACCTAAGATTGAACAAATTTTGCACGATGGTGGTATTACTACTTTTGCTCAATTAGCAGAAAGTGATGCTGATCACGTCAAAGAATTATTGACAGCAGCGGGTCCGCGTTATGCCATTCACAATCCGGCTACTTGGGCTAAGCAAGCGGCTTTGGCTGCTGCCGGCAAGTGGGATGAGTTGAAAGAATTGCAAGACCAACTTGATGGTGGTAAGGAATAATTTTATAGCTTAATTTTAATACACGAATTTTTTTTATAATACAATAAACCCTGCTGTTTTCAATAGCAGGGTTTTTGTCTTTATCCCCATTAACTATGAATATTCCCCCTCAAATTTTCTCTATAGAGCCTTCCGCCATCCAGCCCTCTTCGCCATTAGGCAATCTGACTTTATAGAAATGAGAAAGAGTATCTAAAATTTCGACTTTTATTCCTTCATGTAATTTGGCTACCGGAATAGTATTCATATCAGGCGAAGGGCGAAAGGGGGTCTCTGAAACGATAATAATGGCATAGCGACTGGAGACAACTTCATTTTGCGCATCTTGTGCCAATAGATAAAAGATGATACTGAGGGGTATCAAAATAATGCCTGCAATGAAGCCTCGTTTTTTTAAAAGCCTTTCCTTCGCCAATAGCCACACGATAAAACCTGCTATTCCTAACCATAAGAAAAGCAAAGTCAAAAATGACCAAGAGTCTGCTGACAAACTATCCCTTAAAGTATTCCACCATTGGATGATAAAAAAATTAGAAATGGGTTCAATATCTTCGACAATGCGATCGCGTGAAAACTCTAAATTGTTTTGAATATCTTTATCAGAAGGAGCTAATCGTAAGGCGCGCTCAAAGTTCAAAAC
This sequence comes from Saprospiraceae bacterium, assembly GCA_031424115.1. Taxonomy (GTDB): domain Bacteria; phylum Bacteroidota; class Bacteroidia; order Chitinophagales; family Saprospiraceae; genus JAAFJT01. The sequence goes on from JANPGW010000456.1 coordinate 9,608, forward strand.
CGCTTTGCCAATTTGATTGAGCCGAAAGTAGCTGCTGCCAAGATTGTAATACAGTTCTTTTGAAAAAGCATTTTCTTTTAGTATCGCTTCATATTTTTCAACGGCTAAAGAAAAATTGCCGGAAGTGTAAGCCTGATTGGCTTCCTGAAAAACCTGTTGGGCATCGGTTGCACATATTTTAGAAATTAAAATAAAATTTAAAATATTGATTAACAATATTTTATACAATTTATTCTTAACCATTTTATAAAATTTATATTGACTCATCGAATCTGTTTATTGCATTACCGCCTTCAAAGGAATAGGATTGTCAAAATCAGCTTTCCGAGGTGGGCATTTTTTTATAACTTCGCTCAAAATTAAACTTCATTTGGAAATTTGACTATATCCACAACTCTAAATTAGATATATTTTCACATTGAATCATTTTCAGGATTTAGATAAAAAATTAGATACGGTTGAACGACTGGCTCAATCCGGTAAATTGACCCGGTTGTTTCATAACCCTTTGCAATATATTTCAGCTCAATTTTTCCGAACGGTGATGTTTCCACTCACTCGTAAAGGCGTTTTGAGGCAAGCTCTCACTTTTATGGACTACCCCCTCAGTGTCTTGCTGCCTTCTGGGACGGATATATATTTGACGGGCGGAAAAACGCACGATTCTGAAATCCGGTTAGCGCGTTTTTTAATCCAATATTTTGAAGGCAAAGGTTCTGAAATGGATTGTAGCTTTGTGGATATTGGCGCACATATTGGCTATTTCTCACTCTTAGCTTCTTTTTTAGTCGATAAAAAAGGGCAAGTATATGCGTTTGAAGCGGCAAAAGGTACATTTAAACTTTTGAAACAAAACTTAGAAAATCGCTCAAATATTCAAGTTTTTCATCAGGCATTGACGGATACTGAGAAGGATTTGGAATTTTATGAATTTCCAGTTTTATATTCTGAATACAATACACTTCATGTGGCTCAGTTTGAAAAAGAGGCATGGTTTCAAAAATTTCAACCGGAAAAAAACATTGTCAGAGGTATGACCTTAGATGTCATATTTGAAAAATACCAATTGAAAAACCCCGTTGTCAAGATTGATACTGAGGGGGCAGAAGCGGAGGTGATAGCCGGTGCCAAAAACGTCTTAAAACACCACAATCCGGTGATTATTATGGAGTTTTTATCGGATAAAAATAAAAACGCGGGGCATTATCAAGCATTTAAAATGTTGAGAAATGTGGGTTTTCAGCCTTTTTATATCGGTAGGAAAGGTGATTTGGTGCCTCTCACTGGCATTGAACAATATTTTTTGACAACAAAAACAGAGTCGGATAATTTTGTCTTTATGAGGGATGTACAAAATTTTCCTAATTGACTTGTTCTTTCATTCTCGCAATTTCTTCTTTTATTTTAATGATTCGGTTTTCAGGGCTCGGATGCGAACTGGCAAATTCGCTTTGGCGTTGCCCGCCGCTTGCTTCATCTAAAATTTCCATCACGCGAATCATTTGTTCAGGTTTATAATTGGCATTTACCATATAGTGCAGTCCATATTTATCGCTTTCCAATTCATCGTCACGACCATATTTCATCGAAACCATATTGGCAACCATATTGGCAATTTGTGCCGTTGACATGCCATTGTCAGAAGTACCGACCATCACGCCTTGCGCAATCCCCTGCAACAAGCCTTGTTGCGCCATGTGCTCGGCGGAGTGGCGGTTGACCACATGACCGATTTCATGTCCCAGTACACCGGCTATTTGATTTTCGTTTTCAAGGCGTTTGAGAAGACCGACGGTGATGAAAATCTGTCCACCCGGCAAGGCAAACGCATTTACCGTTTCGGGGTCAGCTAAGACGTGGAAGTCGAAACGGTAGGGCGTTTCTTTTAAATCTGATGCGGCAACAAGTTTATTGCCGATTTGCTTGATGGCGGTTTGTACTTTAAGATCTTGATATTCCCCCCCGAATTCTGCTGCCATTTGCGGCGCGCTTTGCAAGCCCATCGCAACTTCTTCTTCGGGCGTCAAGCTGACGCGCTGTTTTTCTCCGGTAATGGGATTGACAGACGATTTCATGAAGTATGACACGACAGAAAATCCAATTATACCGAGCATCAAAAGAACTCTTATATTTAATCCAGAACGATTCATTGTGTTGTGATTAAAGAATGAGATAAATCATGTTTATAAAAAACGTAAAAAAAGTATACCCCAAGCGTTATTGATACTGAGGGGTGTCTGACGACTGAATAAAACGCGACCAACCAAAACGAATCAGCAAAAATAAGCCGGCAAAAATGAGAAGCGCTTGCCAAAATGGTAGATAGGAGAAAACATAAATGTGTGTTCTGTCAAGCAACCACATAAAGGCAAAAGTGGCTAATATCATCATCACCAAGCCCGAAAGCTTGTCAAAACCTGGAATATATTTATATGAGACGTTTTTTCGGATGATGAGTAACGTGGCAATCATGGAAATAACGGGTAAAATTTGGGTATAAATATCAGACTCCAGTACGCTGCGCCTTTCAAAAAGAAACAAATACACATTGAGCGTGAAAGCAAAAATACCCGGTACACAAACAAGGTAAATCAGCACGGAATAAAGATATTTCCACGGGGAAAGATGCCCTTCACCTTTGCCCATAAATCCCGACAAAAGAGCCGTAAAAGGGATCATACTGAAATACAGCAATGCATAAGACGGATTTTCACCAAGCAGTCTGAAAAATTCTTGTAATGTCATATCTGAAATCTTTTCGTTTCAATTCTTCGAAACTGAATCAAAATTAATTCTTATTTTTTATTTTCAAAATGACATTTTTATTTGCGACTATCAAATTGTTGAAAGTTCGCCTTATCAAATCAATTTCCTAATGTAATTGATGAGCTAATGACAATTTGGAGAAGTATAACCAAGCTTTTTCATGAGAAATGCTGTGCTAATCCGTTTCTTCAAGGATAAAAATATCTTCCACTTTTTTTCCGAAAACCTGAGCAATTTTCAAGGCTAAAACGGTAGAAGGCACGTATTTTCCGGTTTCGACAGCATTAATATTTTGCCTCGACACTTTGACTAAATCTGCCAAATCCGCTTGGGTGATATTTTTGATGGCTCTTTCTATTTTAAGGTTATTTTTCATGATGCTTTATCGGTATTGTTTTCTTTCCATAAAATAAAATTGAAGCGAATAATAAAAAAGATAAGTGTTGTGAAAAGGTTCAAAATCATAACTTGCCAAAACAACTCGCCATATAGAAAAACAACAGAAAGGAGCAACAAAATAGTATTGACATAAACGCCCCACATCAATGAATCCAGCCGCAATTTGGCCGTCCATTCATCTTCAATTTTCTCTTTTGAAAATGCCGTAAATATAAGCCCGAGTATCAAACCGATGGAGATGATTTCATCCGTAAAATTATTGCTACTCAGATTAAAGAGCGTATCTCCACCTTTATTAAAAAAGCCTTTAACAGGATTGCCTGAATCGTAATCTAAAAAATCAAACTCAAAACTGTCGCTGTAAAACAATTTCATAATACCTAAGAGAGTGAAAGGTATCAGCAATAACCAGCCTATTTTTTTAAAGCGGCTCGGAAATAAAAGTTTTGTTTCCATGATGTAGTATTTTTTAAAATGTAAACTATTATTTACAAAAGTATGGTATTTTATTCTTTTTGTCAATAGTAGTTGACATTTTTGTTGATATTTTTACCTCTCAGTACGGTGTTTCTTAGAATATTCAGTATCATTGAATACAAAAACGCCGTTGCAGCGAACTACAACGGCGTTTTTGTATTTTATTTATTTTTCAGAAATTACCGCGCAAACGAAACCGCGCGTTTTTCCCGTATCACCGTCACTTTAATTTGACCCGGATACTGCATAGTATCCTGAATTTTTTGTGAAATCATAAATGATAAATCATCCGCAAATTCATCAGTGACTTTTTCGCTTTCTACAATCACGCGTAATTCACGACCCGCTTGCATCGCATATGCTTTTTGCACTCCGTCGTAGGAGAGAGCAATATCTTCCAACTCGTTGATACGTTTTAGGTAGCTTTCAAGGATTTCTCGACGAGCCCCCGGACGTGCGCCGGAGATGGCGTCACAAGCCTGTACGATTGGTGAAATGATGGAATTCATCTCCACCTCATCGTGGTGAGCCCCTACGGCGTTCACAACAGCGGGATGCTCGTTGAATTTTTCGGTCAACTTCATACCCAAAAGTGCGTGTGACAATTCTGTTTCTTCATCCGGTACTTTACCAATATCATGTAGCAAACCGGCGCGTTTCGCGAGTTTGATTTGCTTCTGCGACATGCCTAACTCGGCAGCCATCAATCCACACAAATTAGCCGTTTCAATGGAGTGTTTCAACAAGTTTTGACCATAAGAAGAGCGATAACGCATACGCCCTACCATGCGCACCAACTCCGGCGCTAAACCATGAATATCAAGGTCAATAATTGTCCGTTCCCCGATTTCGACGATTTGCTCTTCGAGCTGTTTTTTGGTTTTAGCCACGACCTCTTCAATACGAGCAGGGTGGATACGACCATCAGTAACCAATTTCTTCAAAGCCAAACGTGCGATTTCACGGCGAACGGGATCAAACGATGAAATAACGATGGCTTCAGGCGTATCATCTACGATGATTTCTGCGCCCGTTGCCGCTTCCAAAGCGCGGATATTACGCCCTTCACGACCAATAATCTGACCTTTCAATTCATCACTATCAATATTGAAAACGGAAACCGTATTTTCGATAGCAAATTCAGCACTCATCCGTTGAATAGACTGAATCACAATTTTTTTCGCTTCTTTATTGGCATTCAACTGAGCCTGAGTAATGGCTTCTTTCATGATAATCATAGACTCATTTTCAGCTTTACCCCGTACTGCTTCAAGGAGTTGATCTTTTGCTTCTTGCTCCGAAAGTTGACCCACACGCTCTAATTCTTTGATTCTCAACTCATTAGCAGCATCCAATTCTTCTTTACGTTTCGAAACTATCGTTAATTGCTTATTGAGGTTTTCGCGAATACTATCCAATTCTACTTCCCGTTGCTCTAAATCAGACAATTGCTTCTTGAAATCGTTAACTTCTTTTTGATGTGCTTGTATCTGTCCTTTCAGTTCCGTTTCTTTGGCTACTACTTCCACCTCGCGGTCTTTCATCTCAATCAGTTGTTTCGTCTTATGCGACTCAAACTCTATTTTGAATTGATTGAACTTTTCGCGAGCTTCCTGAATTTTTTGGTTTTTTATCTGTTCATTTTTTAATTCAGCTTTCTGAACTAAATTTTCAGCTTTACTTTCAGCCTCACTTGTGACCCGTTTAGCGGTTATTTTAGCTTCTTGAATTGTCAAATCAGCAGTTTTATTCGCTTCATCTATCTTTGACTGGACTTCCTTTGCTTTAAGTAGTTTTATCAGAAAATATCCGATACCGCCTCCTGCCAAAAAGCCCAATACTAATCCCAATATTGTATTCATTGCATTAATGGATGATTTTTATGTTTTAATAATAAGTATTTTATAAAATTCAATAAATTATTAGTGTTGAAAAAAAAATAATGTGTTTTACTTAAAATAACTTAAGTTCACCGCAGTATCGCCCGATAAAATATAGGGTACTACTGAGGGGTACTGGTTGTACACGCTCTTTAGAGAATGAGCCGTTAAAAGACAGTAATCCTCTTTTGTGAAAATAATAATTGAAAATCACAATGACTTGGTGAGTAAGTCATCAATTTGAGAGAGCTTGTCGGTGAGTTGTGGATCCAATGCGTGGGTCAATGCTTGCGCTTTATTAACATCCACCGCGTAAGTCAGGAGCACCATAGCAAGCCAATCTTGCCGATCCTTGCGGGGATATGTATTTTGAAAAAGGGCAATTTTATCGTTCACTTCCTTGACAATACGGCGGATTACGGGTTCGTCACCCTCCTTTATCTTTAAAGGATACGGGCGACCGGCGATTAAAACAGTAATATTAGTCGTTCCGTCCATGTTTATCAAGAATTTTGCAACCACTCAATACATTGATCAATTTCAACAATGTATTGGTCAATTTCTTTCCTCAAATGATGTTTACGCTCACGCGCCTCTTTGCTTTCCTCTTCTCCGTCCGGCGCTTTTACTTGCTTGCTGAGATGGCTTATCTCACTATTACGCAACAACAACTCAGCTTGTAAAGTGCGATTTTGCTCCAATAACGCTTGGTTTTTTTCGGTTAATTCGGCATTATCTCGTTCCAGAGTCGCTGATTTATCAACTAAAAGTTGTACTTTTTGTTCAATGCGGTTTACTATTTCGGAAACTGCTATCACGTTAATTTTGCTGTTTTTTTTATTGAATATTGTTATCGGAAACGATGATACATCACATTTTTAATAATTATATTAAAATCAGAAAATAATCGCTTATCAATTTTTAATAATCAATACAAGTGCCAAAACGGTTTTACAAATCGAAAGTTGCTCCATTCGCCTTGTAAATAGATGCAAATATAATAAAATAAAATTGTGCACACCTAAAATTATCCCTTATTAAAAATTTTATTCAATGAAAACCCTATCTTTGACACAAGGTTTTTATATAATTATTCATCTTTTTTTTATTAAAACGCTATGGCTATGAATCAAAAACTGCTTACCGGTGCGCTTTCAATACTATTATTTTCTGTTATATCTTTTTCTGTATTCACTTCATGTAATCCGGACAAAGATAAACGGGGCAATAACGTCACTGTTCGATTAACAGGGGAGCCTGAACGCCTGAATCCTCTCACAACCGAAGATATCAACGCTACTCAGGTGATGAACCTTATCTTTTTATCTTTACTGGATTTCGACCCGCAAACGCTCGAACTTGTTCCGGTGCTTGCTAAAAGCCGCCCTTCAGTATCGCCTATTGATACGGGCATATACAAAGGTGGCACTTCTTATACCTATGAAATCAAAGACGAAGCCCTGTGGGATAACGGCAAACCTATCACTGCGGCGGATTATATTTTTACAGTAAAGGCGATTTTAAATAAAAAATCGGGTGCCAATAACCTGCGCAGTGGTCTCGATTTTATCAGCGACATTGTTATGGATAGCCAAAATCCTAAAAAATTCACGATAATCAGCAATAAAAGGTATATTTTATCAGAAACAGCCAGTGGCACTTTGCCTATTTTGCCGGAATATGTCTATGATACTGAGGGGGGGATGAAATCTTACTCTGTGAGCAGTTTGGTATTAGCGTTGAAAGATACGACCCAAAAAGGGGATGAAGGTTTGACAAAATTTGCTACGGCTTTTCAATCGCCCAAATTTGCGCGGGAGAAAGAAGGTGTTATGGGTAGTGGCGCATACCGTCTGGATAATTGGGTAGCGGGACAAAGTATCACCGTTATGAAAAAAAACAATTGGTGGGGTGATAAATTAGCTTCTTCTAATCCGATATTAGCTGCAAATCCTGACCAAATTGTGTTTAAACCGGTCAAAGAAAATGCCGCGGCTATTTCTATGGTACAAAATGGTGAATTAGATGCTATTACGGCAATTCCCCCTAAGGATTTTAACGCTATGAAAAAAGATGAAAAACTTGCTGCGCAGTATGTTTTTGAAGCTGTTCCGGCAATGTCGCTTGTCCACGCGGGATTTAATTGTAAAAGTCCCAAACTGAATGACAAACGTCTTCGCCGAGCTATTGCGCACTTGTTTGATGTACCAACCATCATAAAAGTTTTAGCTGGTGGATTCGGTGAACCTTGTGTTTCCGGTTTTTTACCCCAACGCGCTTATTACAATAAAAACTTGCAACCAATAGCTTTGAATATTGAAAAAGCACAATCCTTACTCGCTGAAGCCGGTTGGAAAGACACGAATGGCGATAGCACGGTGGATAAAAATATCGGTGGTAAAAGAGTGGAAATGAATATCAAATATATTTTCGCTGCCAGCAACGAAGCGGCCAAAAACATGGGTTTGATGATTCAAGAAAACGGCAAAAAAATCGGTATCCAATTCACGCTTGAACCACAAGATGGCAAAGTCATGTTGGAAAACATGAAAAAAAGAGACTTTGATATGTTCGTGAACGCATCGGGTTTTGCACCCAGCATTGACGACCCCAAGGAAATGTGGGCAACCGCGAGCAACACCCCCGACGGTGGCAACCGCTTCCAATTTGAAAACAAACGAGCCGATGCCTTGATTGAACAAATTCGCAGCGAATTGACGGATAGCAAACGAAATGAGTTATACAAGCAATTCCAAGCTCTTTTGTACGATGAACAACCGGCAGTTTTTCTTTTTGCGCGTCAGGAAAGAGTTGCGTTGAATAAGCGGTTCGACGCTGCTATTGTTGCTCGTCGTCCGGGTTTTGTGCCGAATGCCTTTAAGCTAAAAGCAAATTAGTGTTGTATATGCTCAAATATATTTTCCAAAGACTCTTATATTTCATCCCAACGTTGTTGGTTATATCCGTTATTGTCTTTGGTTTGAGCAAATTCACGCCGGGAGACCCCGTTGAAAATAGATTACAAATCAATCCGGAATCCAACTCTAACGCCGGATTTTCTGATGAGATGTATCAACAGGTGGCGCGAGAATTGGGAGTGGATAAACCTGTTTTTTATTGCACCGTGACCACCCGAGCGTTTCCTAAAAATCTTTATTCAATCCTAAAAAAAGACCAACGGACTGCCACTGAAAACCTCATCAAACAGTATGGCAATTTTGATAAAATCCATATTTTTCATCAATCTGTCAAAGACCTATTATTGCAACTCGCAGACGCCGATAGCCTGAACCTGGGGAATAATGCCCGACAACTTTTGATACAGGAAGAGGATGAAAAAATCAGTTTTATCCTTACCGAAATACGTCAATCGGGTGCATCTTCAAGCATTTTATCGCGTAAAATAACTGATATTCAAACGAAATACGACTATATCAAATCAGATGCAACGCGTGCTCAGTTATTTTTACCCACGTTTTATTGGTATGGTTTTGACAACCAATATCACCACTGGTTGATGAACTTTTTGAAGGGTAATTTTGGGGTTGCCAACAACGGACAAGCAATTAGAGGCAAAATTCAGACACCCCTCAGTATCACCTTGATGATGAGCCTTTTAGCGATTTTTTTATCATATATCATAGCCATTCCTATCGGGATTTACACCGCCGCTCATCAGAATACTCGATCCGGAAAATGGCTGATGCACGGTTTATTCGCCCTTTATTCGTTGCCTTTATTTTGGCTGGCACTGATGGCTTTGCGCTTTTTGACCACTCCTCAGTATGGCTTGAAAATTTTCCCATCGGCGGGTTTGTCAGATGTGAATACCGAAGGGTCGTTTATGAGCTTTTTATCGGTCAATGTGTCTCGGATAATTTTGCCTATTTTATGTATGATGATTCACCCTACAGCAGTGATTGCGCGACAATTGCAAGGCGCTATGCTCGAAAATTTGCAATTAGATTATATCAGAACAGCTCGGGCAAAAGGCTTAACTTGGTCACGGATTTTAAGGCATCATGCTTTCCGAAATGCACTGTTTCCATTGATTACGCTTTTCGGGCAATTGTTGCCGCTATTAATCACCGGCTCATTTATGATTGAATATATTTTCAATATCAAAGGTATGGGTAGAATCGCTTATGAAGCTATTGTCGAACAGGATTGGCATGTGGTGTATATTGTGCTGATGCTCAGTGCCGTCATGGTTTTAGCGGGTAATTTGGTTGCTGACTTACTCTACAAATGGGCTAATCCCAGAGTGAAGCTATAGCACACAAAATATATTCAAAAAATTAATCATTCATCACCTGCCTACCGACAGGCAGGTTCACCATTAACCATCTGTGTTGTCACTACCCTTTTTTAAGAAAATATACTACTCCGCAAAATGGTCGGTGTGGCTGTTGGGCATGTTGATGGTTCTTGCCATTTTTGGACGTGTACTGGCTACCGAAAGGTCGAAAACGTGGTTACCACCGCTCGTGCCCTACGCTTATTCAACTCAGGACAGTAAAAACATGGATTTTGTGAGCCCTTTCGGGTCACAAGATATTCCCTCATTGTACTATCGGCATTGGCTCGGCACCGACCAATTGGGGCGCGATGTTTTAGCCGGATTGATAGCAGGCACGCGCACAGCCTTGTTGGTAGGTATGGCGGGCATGGGTATTGCTTTGGTGATAGGTTTGTCACTGGGTTTGGTCGCCGGTTATTTTGGGAATGACCGTTTCAAAATGGCACCCATCGGTTTGATACTGAGAGGGGGGCTTTTTTTCTTGTTTTTCTTCTACGCACCCATCTTTTTTCAACAACATCTTAGTTTTATCTTATTTTTCTTTATTTTTTTAGGTTTATATGGCATTATCAGACTATTCGATAAATTTTTAAATATCCTCCCATTTCTCAATACGCCACTATCTGTTCCGCTTGATACCCTGATTATGCGGTTGGTAGAGATTCTGCAAGCAGTGCCTTCTATCTTGTGGCTTTTGGGTTTAATCGCGGTGGCGGGGCGCATGTCTATTACTCAATTGGTTTTTTTCATCGGTTTTGTGGGGTGGATGTCGTTGGCTCGACTTGTGCGCGGAGAAGTGCTGCGTGTGCGCCAATTGGAATACATCGAATCGGCTCGCGCACTCGGATTTTCCGACGCCCGAATTGTTATACGCCACATTATGCCCAATATTTTAACGCCCGTTTTGATAGCCATGTCCTTTGGTGTTGCCAATTGCATTTTATTGGAAGCCTTCCTCACTTTTTCAGGTTTGGGTCTACCGATTGAGCAAGTAACATGGGGCTCACTACTCACTGCTTCACGGGACAACCCGTCGGCATGGTGGATGGTGGTTTTTCCGGGATTGACAATTTTTATAACGGTGACAGTTTTTAATCGATTGGGAGAGGTTTTAAGGGAGAGATGAATGGGGGATAACTTGGAACTCTTTGCTTCTATTCAAGTTCACTGACAAAGCAACTATCCAAATTTCTTATTTTTTAATTCTTGTAAAAAACGAATTAATTCCATTTCATCATGGAAAAGCACCTCCCGAGGTTTTGACCCTTCGTTCGGTCCCACAATACCCAATGCCTCAAGTTGATCCATGATGCGTCCGGCACGGTTGTATCCCAATTTCAAACGCCGCTGAATCATTGAAGTCGAGCCATGCTGGTTTTGAACCACAAGGCGAGCGGCATCATCGAGCATATCGTCAAGATCATTCATATCTACTGCACCAATCTGACCTCCTTCGCCGCCTTCCAAATTGTATTCCGGCAAGAAGAACGGTGTGGCGTAGCCCGGTTGCTCGTGGATGAAATTAATAACTCTTTCGACTTCCGGCGTATCAACAAAAGCGCATTGAACACGAATAATATCAGAACCCGCTGCCAAAAGCATGTCGCCCCGACCGATCAATTGTTCTGCTCCGCTGGTATCCAAAATGGTGCGAGAATCCACTTTTGACGTTACTTTGAAAGCCAAACGGGCAGGGAAGTTCGCTTTGATAACGCCCGTAATGATGTTCACTGAAGGGCGTTGTGTAGCAATAATAAGGTGAATACCCACTGCACGTGCCAACTGTGCCAAACGACCAATCGGTAATTCAATTTCCTTGCCGGCAGTCATAATTAAGTCAGCAAATTCGTCAATCACTAATACAATAAATGGCATAAAGTCATGCCCTTTTTCAGGATTGAGTTTGCGAGAAACAAATTTTTCGTTGTATTCTTTGATATTTCGCGCCTGTGCTTTTTTTAGCAAATCGTAGCGTTTATCCATTTCGATACAAAGCGAATTCAGGGTTTGCACCACTTTAGATGTATCGGTGATAATCGGCTCAAGTTGATCGGGCAAATAAGCGAGAAAGTGATTTTCTATTTTTGAATAAGGCGATAATTCTACCTTTTTAGGGTCAATCAACACCAATTTAAGTTGAGAAGGGTGTTTTTTATACAAAAGCGAACACAAAATCGTATTAATACCCACCGATTTACCTTGACCTGTGGCACCCGCAATAAGCAAATGGGGCATTTTAGCCAAATCCGCAACAAAAACTTCATTGGAAATTGTTTTTCCTAAAGCAATCGGCAAATCCATGTCCGAACGGCGGAATTTTTCACTCGCCAAAACTTCGCGCAACGATACCACTTGCTTACTTTTGTTAGGTACCTCTATACCAATCGTGCCGCGCCCGGGAATAGGGGCAATAATACGAATACCTAAGGCAGCAAGGCTCAAGGCAATATCATCTTCTAAGTTTTTAATCCTTGAAATTCGCACGCCAGGCGCTGGTATAATTTCGTAAAGTGTCACTGTTGGGCCTATCGTTGCCCGAATCTTTACAATTTCAATCTTATAATTCAGAAGCGTTTCAATAATTTGGTCTTTATTAGCTTCTAATTCTGCTCTATCTATTTCAACTTTTTGATCTTCGTAGCTATCTAAAAGCGGCAAAACGGGATATTCATAGCCTGACAAATCCAGAGTAGGGTCATAAGGGGTTGAAATATCACCGTAAGGTTTTTCGGCAAACAGGGCACCTTGTATGCCCAGTGGTACTTTTGGCATTTCTTCTACACTCCCCGAAACCTCAGATACTGAGGGGGGGGTACGGGATGTTTCTTCGATTTCCAATTGCGCTTCTCCAACCTTTAAACTTGATTTTGAAGTAGGGGCGCTGGAAGATGGTATCTCTAAATCATCTTCATCATCGAATGATAGGCTCGGTTTTGACGTAGATACTGAGGGGGGTAAATCGAGGGCGTCTTCTATAACATTGCGCTCTCCTGCTTTCATCGGGGCGAAAGATATGGACTCATCCTCACCGAAAGTCGCAATAATATCTCTTTTTCCGGTTTTTTCTTTGGGTAAAACGGTGAACTGACGGGGTGAAAAGGCATCACTCGTATAGCGTTTATCCCAAAAACTGAGAATAGCGGCTTTGAGTTGAGCGAAAGCAGTATTCAAAGTCAACCCTTTTAAATCGGGATTGTATGTCCAAATAATCAGGAAACAGATAATCAGTAAAACCAATAAAAAAGTACCAATAACGCCAACAAAATTTATCAGCCAACCGCTCACAGACCGCCCAAAATTGCCACCGACCGCAAAGTCAGATTTATAAAAAATAAAACCTAACAAAATGGACAAGCCCACCATCCAAAAGGCAGAAGTTCTCAAACGATCGCGGAAGCGATGGAGCGGTACTTCATTGATAATGCCTAAACCGTATTGAAGTAACAGATAAATAATGAAAAAAGAGGGTAGCCCAAAAAGCCAATACATGACAAAATGCGACACTACAGCCCCCAGCCTTCCGAGCCAGTTGCTGACCTCAATATCTTGAAAAATAAGGTCAAATTGAAATTGCCAGACCTTGTCTTGGTCTTCTTTCCAACTAAATATGTAGGAGAAACAGGCAATGAACAAATATAATGCTAAAAAAAGCAAAAATATACCCAAGATTTTTGGGTTACGCGGGTCATCGCCTAATATTTTAGATTTAGCCATTCGTTTCCTCTTGAAAAATTATAGTGTCAGGATAGTGCGATCAATTAAATACAACTACAAAAGTACATTTTTCAATCCGTTTCCGCTATTTTCTTTATATTTTTTACAATTGTAAAATTAAAAATCCCTTTCAACAGTTATTTTGAAAGAGATTTTTAATTGCTGAAAGATATTACCCAACACGTTTCCGGTTAAAGAGTACCTGTACATTATTTCTGCAATACCGATAAACGCAAATAAGAAGCGTTTTTCGCATCATGATAAATCCGATGAGTAGTTTTCTGAAAATCTGAATCCTGTGCTTTATAGATATCCACAAATTTTTGCGGGTTACGATCTACCAGTGGAAACCATGAACTCTGAATTTGTACCATCAACCGGTGTCCTTTCTTAAAAGTATGTGCAATATCGGGTAGTTGGTAGACTACTTCAGTTATTTTTTCAGGGACAAAAGCTTCAGCCTTTTCATAACTGTTGCGATAACGACCCCTCAGTATCTCGCCTCTGACCAGCATTTGATAGCCGCCTTGAGGCACTTCAGAGCCTTTCCATTGCGGTGCATCGTCGGGGAATACATCAATTACTTTCACCACAATATCGGCATCTGTACCTGTTGTAGAGAAAAACAAACGGGTATCAATGGGTCCCGTCACGGTTAAATCTTCTGCCAAAGGTTCTGTTTGATAGACAACAACGTCGGCTCTACGCGCCGCAAAACGTTGGTCGTCGCTCATATACTCTTTGGTGCGAGAACGGTGAACGTCTTCGGTATAAGGCACCGGATGAGCAGGGTCGCTGACCCATTCGGCAAAACTGCGGTGAAAATCAGATGCTATTGAGGGTGGGGCAAAGCTCAATCCGCCTTTTTCTGTCAAATAAATATTTTTTGAAACAGCTGCTTTAGGGGGCCAAACATCATAATTTGTCCATTTATTAGTTCCCGTTTCAAAAACAGTGGCTTCCGGTAAGTCCATTATACCTTTTTCTTTCAAATAGGCATTAAAAAACTTGGCTTCAATATCTTTTTGGAAATAATCAGCTGTTTTAGAGCCAAAATTGACATTTCCCAAATGTGAGCCATCACTTCGACCGCCCCAAGCACCATGAGACCAAGGGCCCATACAGATTCGGTTAGAAACTGACGGGTCATTTTGTTTTTCAATAGCTTGATAGGTTTGCCAAGCACCGAAACAATCTTCGGCATCAAACAAGCCACCTACGGTGAGTACTGCCGGTTTTGTATTTTTTAGATATTGGCGAATATTACGCGCTTTCCAAAAATTATCCATGTCCGGATGCGCCATCAAATCATTCCAAAATTGAAGACTGTCTCCGGTGTATTTTTTCCGAAAATTAGGTAAAGCACCCATTCTTAAGAAAAAATCATAGTTGTCAGGATAGCTAATATCAACTGGCTTTATATCTTCCGGTTTAATCGGTTTGGGACGTGGTCGACCAAAATTGGTATAAAATGAAAAAGCATCCAAGAGCATAAACGCCCCGTTATGGTGAAAATCATCGCCAATAAACCAATCGGTTACCGGTGCTTGCGGCGAGACGGCTTTCACTGCGGGATGGGCTTCAACCAACGCGTTTGTGGCATAAAACCCCGGATAAGAAATACCTCTTACGCCCACTTTGCCATTATTATGAGAGAGATTTTTGACAAGCCAATCTACTGTATCATAAGTATCGGTGCTTTCGTCAACATCTTTTGTTGATTGGCGATTGGAATTTATAGGTCGAATATCCACAAAATCGCCTTCACTCATCCACCGTCCCCGTACATCTTGGAACACAAAAATATAGCCGTCTCGAACAAGCGTCATGTTAGAAATAGCCGTTTTCAACTTGTTGCCGTATGGCGCTACTGTATAAGGAGTCCTGCTCAATAAAATAGGGTACTTTTTTGCTATATTTTTAGGTGAGTAGATAGAAGTGAACAATTTAATACCATCGCGCATGGTAATGTACACTTCTTTTTTAGAGTAATTTCTTGCAATGTAAGCAGAGTCGGTTAGCACTTTTTGCGCAGAAATGTTCACAGCCAAAAAGCACATAACCCATAAATTGAAAAGTCTTTTCATAGTTAGGATTGGTTTTATAAATGATTAGTAAAGCAAAAATGTCTTAGTATTTAGAATAGCTTAGAATGCTAATATTCAGAATACTAATTTTTAAATCCAAACAAAGATAGGCATAACACGAGTTTTAAAAAATGTCCTGTTGAATTTTTATTTTTCATATTTTATTGACGTTGAGTATCAGAGTATTGAAGACGGCCTATTAATTGCTTGTTCAATAATCTTTTCACATTCATATATAAGATATTTCAAAACTGGTATAATTTTTGAAATTCATATATTATTATTATCAAATAAACATGAAAACGGCTGGCTTCGCTTAAAATTTCCATTTTCTTTTAGAAATTCAGTTACACTTCCGTTTTCCTTCATTAAACTAATTCTTAAAAGCCTTTTTATTATTCAGACCGGGCTTTTTATCCAAACAAGTGGAAATATTTTCACAGAACACAAAAAATATTTTAGTTTAAATTTTAGTCAAATCATTTTGTACACTTTTTTATTTCAATTGTTGACATTCTCTCTTGGGCACAAGATGCACACTCATTTTTTTTTGAGAAAAAAAAATGGTTTGTAGCAGCATATGTGCTTACTGTGGTATTGGGTCGGTGAAAAGCGTAATGAGATTGGGATGAAAGTATAAAATCATTTTTGAACATCAAGGCGCGCCGACCGTTACCATATTGGGTTCTGGAGCAATCCTTATTAACATGTAGATTTGTATTGATTTAGTGAAATAAATTGCGTTAACAGCTCAACAAATGTGGGGCTGTTTTTTTTTGTCCCTATTTGCCTCTCCCTTGTAACAAAACAAGAATAGTATAAAACAGAATTTTAAAATCAAGAGCGAGCGACATGTTTTCGATGTAGAGAATATCGAATTTTAAGCGCTGTATCATCTCATCCACTGTGGAAGCATAACCGTATTTCACTTGTCCCCAAGAGGTGATACCCGGACGAACTTTGAGCAAATGCTTAAAATGGGGCGCGCGTTGCATGATGAGGTCTATATAATATTGCCGTTCAGGACGAGGCCCTACCAGCGACATATCGCCTTTTAAAACATTCCAGAATTGGGGCAATTCATCAAGTCTCCATTTTCGCATCGTCGCCCCCCAAGGCGTACAACGATTGTCACCTGTGCTACTTAGTTGTGGGCCATCATCTTCAGCATCCATAAACATGGAGCGAAATTTAATAATCATAAAAGGTTTACCATTGATACCAACGCGCTCTTGCCAGAAGAAAATAGGTCCCTTCGAAGATAGTTTTACGCGCATAGCAATGTAAAAATAAACAGGAAAAAGAACAATTAACCCAGCTACACTGACCAAAATGTCAATGACCCGTTTCATCACGACCTGCCAGTAAGGCATCAAATCGCGTCGGATTTCAATCAATACAGCATCATACAATTGGCTCATTTTCACAGTGCCAAGCATGATATCGTACATGTCAGGAATAACTTTTATGATGATTCTATTACCGAAGTCAAAAAGTGTATCGAGTATTTGCTTCATCCGATTATGCTCCGATGTCTCAATAGCAATGATCACGTCTTCTATATTATTGTCAGAAACAATGCTTGATATATCCTCAATTTTCCCTAATTGGGGTAGATATTGACTAAGAACATTCGTTGAATTACCATTTGAGTCTATGAAACCGATGAATTTGTATCCCAAACTTTTTTTCCTGCCCATGATATCTTCATACAATTCGAGGGCATTCTGATTGCCGCCAATAATCAAAGTTTTGAAAAAGACAAGATTAGCTTTGATGCGCCTGTTTGCCCGCGTGAGCAGAATCATCCGCATCGTAACGGTTATCAAAAAATGAAGGGATAAAAGACAAAGAAAAGATTTGTAATAGGTCGTATAATCGGTTACAAAATCATCCAATATCAACGTGAAAAACAAGAAAAAAACACCTAAGAAAGATAAGAAAAAAGTTCGAGTGAAAGTCTCAACCCGCGCCAAGCGGTAAATATCTCGATATTTATCAAATATAGAATAAAACAAGACCCATCCAATTGGAATAATCACCACGCCAAAAGTAAATTTCGGATCGTCAAGCACCCTAAAATCATACAGTTTTCCTTCAACAAACCATTTTCTGTATATAAAAAAGCATGACCATGCTACCATGGCAGATAAGAAATCCGCGATGGTATAAACAATTATGGCGAGACGGCGTTCCTGAGTCATACGTTGTTTTTTTTTACTCCATTGAGTCCTCTCATCTCCCGATTTTGGGGCTAAAGTGGAGTAGACTCTTACAAGTTTTAGTTGGTTATAGACAAAAAAGGCGTTGTGTAGTAAGTTATTTTTGAATCAATTTAACATTATCAATCAAGATAGAAGCAGTTGACAGTGAATCCGGTAAGCTGCTTTTTAAAACAATTTGAAAATCTTTTTTCTTTAAATCTTTTGCCTCGTTCGTCAGATTGATATATGTTTTATTCCACTCCTTATTAGGGAATAAAATAATTTTATACGTTGAAATATCACCTAAATTATCTGAACCGATCAGGCCGACTGATAATAAGGCGTCGGTCTTATAATGCATTTCAAGATAAATATTTTGAGACGATTCTGAAAGTTGGGCTTTAATAGTGGTGGCTTTTTCCATTATTGGATTCGACTTTGTCAGTACAATCTGTCCGCTTTTACCTTCAAATCCATTTTCAATATTCGTAAACCGCAATAAACTTTTATTGTCACGGTCAATCCGAAAGATATTACTTAATTCAAAATCTTCCATTATTTTGAATTGAGAATTTGAAATATAAGTCGTTACAGGTCGAATTGTATCTACTTTACCGGCTTTTAAATCCATTTTAAAAGTAAAACTATTATAAAACGGATAAATAACGGGATTGGAACGCGTTCCATTGTTGCGCACCCCGGCATACAAAGATATTTCGTGCTGCCCCAATTCTACAACCGGTAGAGTGATAGGTAGTTGGAAAACGCCATTGATTTGTCCATCCACATATACCCAAGCATCCGTGATTTTATGAGCAGAAGAGCCTTCTCCTCCTTTGGTCGTCAAACTAAATGCTGGGATATGCAAATATGCCGGAACAGGGTTTTCTTTACCGCAACCGGTTGGAATTATCAAAAAAGGCAGGAAAAATGGGATGATTAGAATAGAATACAACAACCGAATATGAACGAGCCATTTGCATATTTTTATTAAAATCTGAATCATTATTACGTTTAAAAAAGTGAAAGACAGTTAGAAAGTCTTAGATAGTTTAACACAAACAATCGACATTTTTTTGGTTTTTTTACGAAAGAGTAGAGTCTCCTATTTCTGCGATGATACGATGTGCTATTTTCAACGCTTTGTAGCCATCTTGAATTGTCACTCGGGTCGGTTTATTCTCTTTGATGCTCTGGGCAAATGTTTCTAACTCCATTTGAATCGCATTGACTTTCAAGGGCTCTGGCATCTGAATATCAATCAATTTAGTCCCGCGGGCTGTTTCCAATTCAACAAAGTTGGTTTCTCCCAGTTGATTGTCGTCGTTGATATCAGTGCTTTCATTTTTGTCATAAAGGCGGATGATTTGAGCGTTTTTCTCTAAAAAATCCAAACTGATATAAGCATCTCTTTGGAAAAAACGGATTTTCCTCATTTGTTTTAGGCTCATTCTGCTCGCCGTCAAGTTGGCGACACAACCGTTTTCAAATTCAATTCGGGCATTCGCAATGTCAGGCGTTTCGCTAACGACCGCTACACCGGAAGCGTGTATATTTTTTACCTCAGAATCAACTAAATGCAATATGAGATCTATATCGTGAATCATCAAATCCAAAACCACTGATACATCGGTTCCGCGCGGGTTAAAAGTCGCTAAACGATGTGCTTCTACAAACATCGGCGAAATTCGCATATCCCCTAAGCTTAAAAACGCCGGATTGAACCGCTCAACGTGACCAATCTGAACTTTAACATTTGTATCTCTGACAATTTGTATCAATTGTTCTGCCTCTTCAATCGTATGTGTCATGGGTTTTTCAATAAAAATATGTTTACCTTTGCGCGCTGCTTTTTGGGCTAAATCGAAATGATAAATGGTGGGAGTGACAATATCTACGGCATCTACGGCATCTATCAACGCTTCTACGGTTTCAAAGGCTCGTGTTCCAAACAATGCAGCAACTTTTTTAGCATTGTCCACATCCGCATCATAGAAACCGATTAGCTCCAAATGGTCACTTGCTTGAATACATTTCAAGTGAATTTTACCTAAATGTCCTGCTCCTAATACCCCTATCTTAATCACAGATTAGAATTGTTTTAATAAAATGATGACAAAGGTAATTAATGACACTTGAAAATCAAAAAACCTCTTAATAAGTAATAGGGCTGAAATAATCATTGTTTTCTTTGTTTAAGTAGGCTGTATAAATCATTCAAAATTCTTTGCTTTGCTACGCATTTTAAATTAACAGAGCGGTGCAACTTTCAGACTTTCCTTTATGTCTTTATGGACATGTTTCATATTTTTTCAAAACTTTTAAAAAGCTATAATCATGAGAAAAAGAATTTTCTTCGCTTTATTATTTTTGGCTTCTGCCATATTAGTCAACGCCCAGAAAGATAAAAATAAAAAAGAAGATAACGATAGTGACAATTCAAGCTGGAACAGTGGGTGGGGAGGAAAACAAGTAAAAGGTAAAGGTCCAGTGGTAAATGAAATTCGGGATATCAGTGGCTTCACAGGCGTGGAGTCTGTAATTGCTGCAGATATTGTTTTGAAGCAAAGTACTTCTTTTAAGGTTAGAGTAGAAGGGCAAAAGAACATTTTGGATATTTTGAAGACAGAATTGAAGGGTAATTCCTTGAAAATCACTTTTGAAAAGGGATATAGCGCTGACTATGAGTCCAATGTAAAAATTTATGTTGAAGCACCTAATTTCGAAAGTTTGGGCATGTCTGGGAGCGGAAATGTCAAAGCTGATGGCACGTTGTCGGGCAATAGATTAGCTATTAGCATCAGTGGCAGTGGTGATTTTGACCTGAACAATATTAAATACGAGGATATGGAGTTGGGTATCAGTGGTAGCGGTGATGTCAGTATTAGTGGTGCAGCCGACCGTGTGGTCATGAAAATCAGTGGTAGTGGTGATGTCAAAGCAGGCGACTTGAAAGCACAAAGTGTGCAATGTCAGGTGAGCGGTTCGGGTAATATTACTTGCAATGCTCAAAAGTCGTTAGATGCTTTAGTGTCTGGTAGTGGGGATATTCGCTATAAAGGCAAGCCGGCTTCCGTTAAAACAAAAGTATCGGGTAGTGGTGATATAGATGCTTTCTAAACCTAAAGTTCAAATGCCGATATATTGAGGGGGTAGGTCATTTTGAGTTGAGATATAAAAAAAATCGCTCCTCTAAAATGACATACCCCCTCAGTATATTCATAGCCCTTTAAAGAGATAATATGCGCCTTTTGCTCATTTATCATAACCATTCACTCATTGATAATTACTGGTTATACACTTATTCAATTGTTTAAATATATGTTAAAATTTTTAAAACTGAAATTTTTGGATTGATTTTTAGCGTTAGTTTAAACAATAGATTTTATATTTAGGGCAACAAAATGTCATTTTAAATAAGTGATAAAATAAAATGAGTTTTAAAGAGTACAAGTATGCCCGAAAGATTTCATATTTTTGCACTTTAAAATAAATTATCCAACACTTAACCCAATAATATTAAATTCATAAACGAGCCCAACCGAAAACAATATATCTTTAACCGAATCAATATAAAGACATATATTCACTTAGTTCTGCACCGTGAAGTAAAGAACCATTAGGAAATAAATGGAAAGGACAACAAATTTTTTGAGAAAAAAGCAATCCGGTTACTCTAACATGATTAAGACTGTAATTTTCGCTTTCGCGACTTTTTTTGTAGGAGCAGGCATTTTTTTTGTGCCTAAAAATTTCGAATCGAATAACGCTACTACTACTAACAATTCTTTTAACGCTGAGGCACCTGCTATCGACCAAGCTCGAATGCTGCTTCGCAAAGTCGGTTTGACGGGCTCGTGCAGTTCTCAACTACCCACACTTGATAGCACTTTTGCTTCCAGAGTCGGTCAGACCTGCCAAATCACACGCGACCAGATGCGGACTTACTTAGACAAAGTACATGTCAATGAATGGGAATTAGGCGGCAATTTGGATATGCCGGTCAGTTCTACCAACAATGGGGTATTTGCCAAATACATGGTCTTTCATGACACAAGTTATCCTCGTTATGGCAGTGATTTTCCCAGTAATATTGATGATGAATCATGGGAATGGAATCGTTTGAACCGTTGGATGGCGAATGTGACACATATTTTTGTGAATCGCATCGGTGAATCTAAAACGGTTACCCCTTTTAATGAAGGTAAAACAGCTACTAAGTTGGAACGTTATGTAATGGGCGATGCCGCTTCCAAAGGGCTTTATTTGCATATTGAATTGATTCAACCGCGTAAATCTCGGAAAGGTTTTGGTCGACATAACGACGTGGATTCTCCGACCACTGGTTTCACGGATGCTCAATATTTGCGCTTGGCACAACTCTACACAGTAGCGAGTGTACGCAAAGGTGAATGGTTGATTCCGGGTTTTCATGCTTGTGTTGATTCGGGTATCAAATATGCTCATGACGACCCACAAGGTTTTGACTTAGATAAGTTTTTTGTGCATTTGAAAAATGTTTGGTCTGAAATAGAACAAATTCCTTTTAATGGCTCAACCAATATTGGTAGCGGTAGCGGCAGTGGGCAATAATAGATTGTCAAAAACGCAGTCAATTATTCATTGCTTACCAATGTGCTAAAAAAGAGGCTGTCTCAAAAGGGCAGCCTCTTTCTGTGTGTCAACCTAACTCCCGGAAGCCCGAATAAACTGATATAAGACACAATAAAGTCTTGTTTTTCTATAAAAAGTCAACGATAAAAGTTATGGGATAAGATGAAAGCGAAGGGAAATTTAATTATCAAGCGAGATTTAAGCTTTACAATAATAATTTTTGAAGCATTGAAGTGGAATTGCTAAGAGTCTAACTTGTGAATCTCCTGATTTTTCAATCGAGATGAACTAAGAATTTTTTGTCAAAAAACAAAAGCCTTGATAATCAATTGATTATCAAGGCTTTATGATTCAAATTTGTCGGGGTACCAAGATTCGAACTTGGGACCCCCTGCTCCCAAAGCATTGATATTTGTTATGCCATATTGTCAATACAGGTATTTTAATGTAAATAAGAAGTGAAATAAAGTAATTATTACTTATTATTGCCAATAAATATAATAATGAGTAATTAAAATTACCTATAATTTCACCTATGATAAGAATACGTTTGATTTTAGATAAAACGAAACAGAAACAGCATAAGGACAAAACCCACCCAATTGTTTTATTGGTATGTGAACCGAACCGGAAACCCGTTCCTTTTGTCATTCAGGGAATGAGTTGTCATGCAAACCAATTTGATGCTACTATTGGCAGATTTACAAATAAATATCCTAAATATGCAGCCTATAATCGAATATTGCAGCAACAAGAAGACAAAGCTAACACAATTATAGCCACTTTTATCAAAAAAGGGGAAGGGTTTGATATAGCTAAATTTAAAAGTGCTTTTTTTGATATTAAATCTAATCTGACAGTCGAAGAGGTTTTTGATTATTTTATCAAGCAGATGTATGAATCAGAAAAGATTGGCAATGCTACGGTTTTTATTACTTGCCGCAACCGGGTAAAAGCTTTTGCGCCAACTGTCAAATTATCGCAAATCACCGTCCAATGGTTGATAGATTTTGAACATTTTTTGAAAACTAAGAGTAAGGAGACTATAAAAGATACCAGTATTTCTAATTATTTACGCACATTTAGGGCTTTACTCAATAAAGCCATCGAAAAAGGTTTTATGGATGCGGAGGATTACCCATTTGGCAAAGGGAAGTTTTCTTTCAATCATCTAAATCTCCAAACTCGACCTCGGGCGTTATCGAAGGAGTGGATACAAGAAATTGAATCTCTTGAACTGATTGATGATAAACCCATCACTCAAACCCGTAACAACCTCATTTTTGCGCGTGATATTTTTCTGTTTTCCTATTTCTCATTCGGTATGAATTTTTCTGATATCGCTCATTTGAAAAAATCAGACATCAAACTTGGTAGAACGGAATTTATCCGTAAGAAAACACACACGCCACATAGCATTGCCACGCATCCAAAGGCGAAAATAATTTTGAAAAAATATGCTGAAACAAGCTATCAAGATTACGCTTTTCCCATTTTGAATGATATAATTCATTCATCTATGATACAAAAGAAAAATCGGGTTAAAACCGTCTTAAAAGATGTGAACAGCAGCTTGAAACAGATTACTGAAAAATTGGGTATTGATAACTTAAATATGAGCAGCTATGTGAGCCGGCACAGTTTCGCCAACATCGTGCGAAAAAATGGGGCGACCTTGGAGGAGATTTCGGAACTCCTCCAACATAAGGATATTAATACCACACGCATTTATTTGGAATCCTTGACCGATGAACAAAAGGATAAATGGTTGGATGTGTTGTGATTTTGGGGGTTAATGCCATTATAGTCTCATAACTATTGAGTGGGACATATTTTTGAAAAAGGCTGCGCCTTTTCGGGGGCGTCAATGCCGTGTAGGCGGATGCGGATTTGCTCTTTGTCTTCGGTGAGCAGGGTGAAGGTGTCGCCATCGGTGACTTTGATGACGCGGCCTGTGATGGTCGTTTGGGCAAATATATATTGTGTCAGAAATAAAAAAGAGAATAGGAGAGACCTAATCATATTTAAATGATTTGAGGTTGTGATGAATAATTATTAGTTGTAGATGTAAAGGTATGGATGTTTTAATTTGTTATACATGTTTTTTTACTTTATGACAGCTATAGGTACAACTATTTTTTCTGTTTAACGTTAATAGTTACATTTAAAAATTAATTTTAACCTATAAGGTTAAAATTAATTTTTAAATGTAAAAAAAACAATTATCTTTGTGGCATAAATTTAGAATGTCCATGGAGGTAATGATTGATGACAATGAGTTGGAGAAAATCTATGAAACAGGAAAATCTTCAAAACTCACTATACCCGATGAAGCAGTACAGAAGTTTTTCTCCTGTGTTGAAAAAATTTCTGCTGCTAATACTATCCACGATTTGTGGCGCACCCCGTCTCTCAAATTTGAAAAAATGGGAGGCACTACAAACTCTTATTCAATGCGGTTAAATCGAAAATGGCGTTTAGAAATGAGAGTTGAGTGGGAAAATTCAGAAAAAACAATTGGAACGTTTTACCTCGAACGAATCAGCAATCATTACAGCTAACATATTTTTTAAACTATGAACTTGCACACTTAACTTTTAAACCACCTGCACCGCCAACAGGCTGGAAATCAATGAAGAAAGGCAACAACTAATGGCTACTAACATTCGCACTCTAAAACCACACAAATTACTCGGTCCAGGTTTTCATATTCAAGAAGAAATGGACGAACGAGGATGGACTCAAGAAGATTTAGCTGATGTTCTTGGAGTTTCCCTTAAAACAGTAAATCAGCTTTTACAAAACAAACAATCTATTACACTTGAAACGGCTAAATCTCTAAGTGAAGCATTCAAACAATCACCTCAGTTCTGGATGAAACTTGATACAGATTACCGTTTACAGTTACAAGCTCAACAGACTCAAAAAGAACAAGAAGTGGCACAAAGGTCTGAAATTTATGAGTTTATGCCTATTAATGAAATGGCAAAACTCGGTTGGATTCCTAAAACGAAAGTTTTAGATGAACTGATATTGAGAGTAAAAAAATTTTGGAATAGTGATAAGATTGATTTCGCGAGGTTACGTGAAAAATCTTTACCTCTTTTCAAAAAATCAGTGGCTCATGAAAATTTTGACTACTATGCAGCTGCATGTTGGTTTCAAATGGCTCAAAATTGTGCAAAGAGTTACACTGTACCGGAGTACAATAAGACTACTCTTGAAAAGCTTTTTGAAGAATTGTACACTTTTACGGCTCGAAAAAATGGTATAGCTGAATTTCTATCTATGCTAAATCAATCTGGCGTTGCCTTTTTTTGCTTAAAGCATTTGCCCAGAACGTACATAGACGGTGCCGCATTTTTAGCGAATAAAACCCCTATTGTGGTTTATACTTGTCGTTACAATCGAGTAGATAATTTTTGGTTTACAATTGCCCACGAGATTGTTCACGTTCTAAAACATTTGAGTGAAGTACAACCGGTTATTATAGATGAAGATATTATGAAAAATGGCAGCGGCAGTGAGCAGGAAACAGAAGCAAATCAAATGGCTCAAAAGGCGTTGAAGCATGAAGAGATACTTGAATTTTTCAAAAACTCAATGCACTATAAGACTCGTGAACAGATTGTAGAATGTGCTGAAAATTTAGAGATACATAAGTCTATTGTAGTTGGTGCTTTAGCTTATAATGATTTTTTGTCTTATAAGCATACACATGAATTTAAAGAGGATGTCTGGAGTAAAATACCGTTTGAGTATTTAATTGAAAAAAGAATTGAAGATACAAAATTATCGGGACAACATGAAAATCAAGAAATTGAATGATAATTTATTGTTGAATTATATTTTATAAATTTAATAAAAATGTTTATCGGATTCATATAAATGAAATTAGCCTTGAACGAGTTTGGCGACACATCAAGGCTAATTTACAAGAGATAGCCCATTTCTTTTGGTTGTAATGAAATGGTTTACTAAGGTTAATCCACCTAATAGTTGCTTTCTCTCCACTCAGGACTGTAAATGTATTTATATTTTAAATACTTATCAAATAAATACACAAAAATTAGTCCTATCTTCTTAAAATCCTACAACCCGGATACTAATTCTGCTCTAATCCGTTAAAACAGCGAGTGGAATTTAATTTTTAAAAAATATGTTTGAACAAAAAGGAGGGCATGTAAGTCATGTTCTCAATCTACAAATCAATGGAAAGCATTTCCAATGGCACGAACAGTATATTACTGGTGCGCAGCTGAGACAACTGGGTAAAATCGCAAAAGATGATGACATCTTTCTTGTGATAAAAAAACCTTGGGAAGATGAATTAATTGCGGATGATACAAGCGTTGACCTTGCTCGTCCGGGACTGGAGCATTTTATTTCTAAGGAAAAACCCGTAAAAGTCATAATAGTAGTCAATGGACGGGATAAATCATGGACTGAAAAAACAATTTCGTTTGAACAACTCGTGATTTTAGCTTTCGGGAGTTATGACAATAATCCAAATAAGGTTTATACCGTAACTTACGATAAAGGGCCAAAAGAAAACCGAGAGGGCTCTATGGTTGTTGGCGACAAAGTTTTTGTTAAAAATAAAATGATTTTCAATGTCACAGCAACTGATAAGTCGTAGTCATGATTTAAAACGGCTCCGAGACGAGGGTTACGAAATTCAAATTAATGGTGGGCAATTATTTGCCCACCATATACCTTACTTAAATGCTCAAAAAGAAATTAAGTATGGCATAATCGTAACTCCTCTGACACTTGTAAATCCCACATTAACAGGAAAACCTCATGACCATACAGTTCATTTTTGTGGCGAAACTCCATGTGATAAAAATGGAAAT
This sequence comes from Saprospiraceae bacterium, assembly GCA_031424115.1. GTDB lineage: Bacteria > Bacteroidota > Bacteroidia > Chitinophagales > Saprospiraceae > JAAFJT01. The sequence goes on from JANPGW010000456.1 coordinate 36,905, forward strand.
GCTTTAAATGCAATCATTAATTCTAATAACCTTAATGAACTAAAGGGAGGTTATTATTTTAATCACTACTTTTCAAGTAAGCCACCGAGTGGAAACTATCCAGATTTCTATGAAAAAATAAACACTTATGCTGAAATATTGAGTGCTCAAGCAAGAGCGATTGACTCGACTGTAACAGCTAAGACTTTTAAAATCATAGATTACAAAGATGACAGTTCTGTTTTCAATTATCCAGATACCAATGCCAGTAGAGCCAATATCATGGCATTAAACGATAAATTTAAAACTCAACAGATTGGTATAATAGGCTTAGGTGGCACTGGCGCATATATCTTAGATTTGGTAGCCAAAACAGAAGTAGCAGAAATACACCTATTCGATGGAGATGTACTCCATGTGCATAATGCTTTTCGTTCGCCGGGTGCACTTTCTACTAATAAATTGAATACCACGCCTAAGAAAGTACGCTATTATGCGAGTATTTATAGTCGAATGCACAAATTTATCAAACCTCACTCTTTATATGTTAAAGACAAAAATTTGAGGCTATTAAAAGGTTTATCATTTGTATTTATTTGCGTAGATAGTAATGTTGTAAGAGCGACGATTATCAAAAAGCTTAAAGCATTAAAGATTCCTTTTATTGATGTTGGATTAGGAGTCAATGAAGTTGATGGAACGCTTGTTGGTCAAGTGCGTGTAACTACGGGAACTGTTGATAAAAATGACCATATTCATAAAAGAATCGGTACTGAGGATACAGATGACAATGACTATACTACTAATATCCAAATCGCTGATTTGAACATGTTAAACGCTGCTTTAGCTGTTATTAAATGGAAAAAGTTGGCTACCTTTTATCAAGATCGGAATGAGGAACATAATACAACCTATTCTATAATCACATCACAATTACTAAATGAAGACGTTACGACATAAGTTTGTGGATTCTATTCCAGAGGAGCTGAAAGAACGTGTACTCTATATTTCTATCAAGTATTGCACAGCCGTACATAAATGTGTGTGCGGCTGTGGCAATGAGGTTGTAACACCTATAACACCAACGGACTGGCAATTAATATTTGACGGTAAAACTGTATCGCTTCGACCATCAATTGGTAATTGGAATTTTGAATGTAAGTCGCATTACTGGATTACTAATAATAAAATCAAATACGCCGGTATGTGGGAGAAAGAAATGATAGAATTTGGAAGAATGAAAGATTCTAAAAAGAAAAAAATGTATTTTAAGAATCTAAAGGGTACATAAATTATATGATAAAACGCCTCTACCAAAAATAGAGGCGTTTTGATTAAAAAAAAATTAACTATCTTCTATTTTTATACCAAGCGATCTTAATTTGTGTGTCAATTTATTAGTCATTATTTCAACTGCCTTAATAGCTGTTAACCGAGGAGTTTGAGCTACTTCATAAATTACATTATTAACTTCATCAGTACTTGGTTTTAATCTCGTGAGATAGAGATGAGTCTGATTATAAGTTCGTCTTAATCTATCAAACAAATTTTGGTTTATGCAACGATAAAGAGTATTGATAATCTCATTCCTATTTTCATCTGGTAGAATGCCTATAATAAATTCTTTCTCTTGAAAATTTGAATGTTCTTTTTTAGGTAGCATCCTACTTAATCCAAAAAGATTGTCTATTGAACTTTTAATATGACTTTCATTTGCATAGAATTGGATGTAGATATTATTTAAAATAAAAAAATTAGGGATTTTTGAAGGCGTTACAGACACTAAGTTTCCTGTTAATTCTTTTTTGTTTTCATCTAAAACTTCGGTTTCCACGAATGTAATAATCAAAGGAAAACTTCTTATTTCACCACTAATAATATGGCTCTTTTTAATCGTCTCATTTAAGTCTTCGTTAACCAAACAATTATCAATTATCCTCCTCAATTTCTCCTCAATTTTAGGTTTCAATTTGAATTCATTAAACCTAGCCGCAGAAGCTCTCCATATTTGGATATAAATAAAAAGTCTTATAATATTTATTTCTTCACTTATACTAATCTTTCTATTGTTCTTTGAGTCCAATGACGAATCGAGTTTTGACTCACACAAGTTTTTATAAATTTTATCTAAAAAGTAGTTTTCAGCTATTGTAAAACGCCTCTCGCATCTATCACAAACTAAATTATCAACTGTAAAAAAGTTTTTATTTTGTTCGATTTCTTCTTCTGTTAAATCTCTGCCTAATACCTCTACGATTTTTTCAGGTTGAATTCCTCTGCCAAAAAACGTTTCGCCTAAATCATAGCTACCAATCTTAAAAGTTACTTCCTTATCTCTTTTTAAATGTCCTGCTTGATTGATTGCAGTCTTTATTAATGCATAAGTAAAAATATGAGACCCTGTTTGATTAGCATCTCGTGTTAGACATAGTGAACATTTATCCATATTTTATTTTGGGTTTAATGTATTTAAAGCTTCACATCTTATAACCAATTATCATTTTTCATTGGTGCCGAGTCCGACAAGTTTCATCTTTGTATCTTCCCATAAATACCTTTACCTCACGCTATTCCCACCCCATTCATCGCATCCGAGCCTTTAATAATCTGATAAGTCATTTTGCTCGCAGTTGCTAATTGCGTGGCATAATCTGCTTTAGCTTTCACTATGTCATCTTCTATTTTATTATCGCCTTTGACCTCTACTATTACATAAGAATCGTCTTTCATTTTCACTAAAAAGTCGGGATAGTAATTTCTGACGGTGTGTGAAATGGGGTCAATATAGCTGATGGCAAAATCAGATTGCCCATGTGTGAGCATACCTGTAAACCAAACTTTGTCTATTTTATCATCTTGGAGCAATGTCCAAAATAGCTTATTCTCTGGTTTACTGTCAAAACAGTAGTTGTCGAGGTGGAATGATTTGTCTTTGTAAGGACTGAAATCGGTACTGTCAAGTGACGCAATAAACTCTTTTTTGGCTTTGACTCTATAACAATCCCCGTCTTTGGGTTCTTTTACAAGTTCTATTTCTACTTCTTCGTATTGCTCCGTTGGTTCTAATTCGTAGAGTTCGTTGAATAAATTAGGAATGATACAGTCGTACAGCAGCTCATTAAACTCATTAACTGCTTTCACAATTGATTCCATACCCTGTACCGTATCTGTCAAAATAGCTTTGATACTGAGGGGGGGTATATTGAGATAACGGGCTATTTCTGCCACAAGCGTAAAGGCTGAAAAAGTGCGTTTGTCCTTGTATTCTGAGTAGTCTTTTTCTTTGCCTATTTTCTTGTCTAACTCAAAAATACTTCTGCTACTGCCGATGATTCTGTATCGCTCAGTATCAAAATCTTCTAATTTTAAATCAATGCCTGGTCTGATGACCTTTTCTTTCATTGTATGCAGTTTGCGCACCTTTTTGAGCTTTATCTTAACAGGTGGTGGTACCAATCGCACTTCTACATCTTCTTTGGTTTCACCTGTATTATTCAGGTCATCAACTGAGAGTTTGAAGTTTTCTTGAAGTTCTGCATCTAAGATTTTGATATTTTCTTCAGATAAAAAAACCTGCCCTTTTTGCTGTATAGGGTCAACTGAGCGCAAACAGCGCATGGAAGCTTGAAGGACAAATATCTTAGATTTTGGCTCGCGATGGAGTGCCACGCCAAACAAAGAACGGCAGTTCCAACCCTCTTTACCTTTGTTCACCAAAAGGATAAATTGTTTCTCTGATGCAGGGGTATCTAATAGTTTAAACTCTCTTAAATCGTCGTTACTTGTGATTGTTGAGTCTCCAACGTTGACCAAAATTTTACTGGTAGAAATATTCAATTCTGCTAATATTGTTTCAACGGCGGGTTTTAGCTCTTTTTCAAGCTCTTCAATATTAGAAGCGAAAAAAGCCAATTTGGGCAGCATATTCTCATATCGCTTCCCATTGTTTTCATTCCAAAATTCGGTAATAGCCAATCGAACAAAAGCCAACGTTTTATCTTTGATATTCTCAAAGGCTCTGATATCCACTTTTTTCAGATACTTGTTTTCAATGGCATCTCTCAAACCGTAGGCATAGACCACTTCGGGCAAAAGGCGATTGCCTACGTAAGGCGTTCCTGTATAGTTGTAACAACCCACAACGCTGCTCCCTGCTTCTTTTAAGCTCTCTGCCAGTTCATTGATAGTAACCCTTAAACTTGAATCATTTTTGGTTAAGCCAAAATCTTCACCGAGTTTTTTGCCAAATACGTGATGCGCTTCATCTACATAAATGCCTAATTGTTTCAATCGAGTGAGCTTCGCAAATCGTTGGTTGGTAATCAATTCCGTATCCGTATCAATATCAAACCCGTAGAGGTCCTCAAAATCTTTGTTCAACGATTTGGCTTTGTGCACTTTTGAATCGTCTTTAAATAGAAGCATCGAAGCAGAAGGCTTTTTACTCTGTCTTTTCAAGATGATTTTCTGTGTATTCGATATGATGATATTGTACTTGGAGTTTTCAATGGCATTCAATGCATCGCCTGTTTCATCTAAAAAGAAAAACTTCAAATTCGTTTCTATCCAATTGACATATTCGGGTGGAACGACTTTAGACATATCAAATGTTTGTATCTCTTTGAGCGATTGGAGCACCGTTTTATCGGGCGCAAATACAAGCGCATTGTGGCAATAACGGGTATCTTTTGGGAATTTATTCGCTAAAAGAAACTCATAAAAAATGGACGTTGCCATCAATACCGTTTTACCCAGACCCATTGTCAAAGCGAAAATGTAATTCGGATATATTTGCTGAAAGGATTTTATCTGATTGAAAATGCCTTCAAATAGCTTTATATCCAACTCATTATCGGCTTCAATGATATCGAATATCCCTAATTGGTTCTTTTTATCTGCATATTGTGCAGCTCTACCCTCAAACTCGTTTTGCTTTTTAAACCAATCCTCAAAGATGTCATAGAGAAATTTGTTGTTACAGAATTCTTTTAAGAAAACGTACATTTCTAAGGCTTCAAACTGCGGGGGGCGCAAATACGCTGTGCCTGAATTTGGATTATTAAAATGCAAAAATTTCCGTGTCAAAGGATTATAAGCCGCATAAACTTTCTTCTTTTCCTGTTTCAAGAAAAGGTTTAAATAGGTGTAAAATGGGAAGTCTATATTTTGAGCCTGTTGTTTCTTTGCCATAAAAATTACTAATTTTTAATAGTGGTTTCTAATGATTCACTCAATAAATCCGTGATTTTTACCCGTATCGTACCCGCATTGGCAGGGATATTATACACGCCTCTTACAAGACTGTTACCTTCGGGAACATCTACCACTTGTGGCTCAAAGACTGACCCATCGTAGTTAAAATCTATCATCACACTTTCTACCAATTCTTTCCAATTCTCAACGTCTTCTTGTGCTAAGGATAGTTTTTGTAGTAAGTTCATAGGATAAAACTCCCGTATCAATAATTGACCACCTTCAATTACTATATCTGCTTGTGAATCTCGCTTAAACTCTAAGTTGGCTTTATCCCTCAGTATGTCCACCACCTCAATATCTAATTTGTACGGTACGGCACTTTGTAAGGCAGCGGCTAAATCGGGTTCGTGACCCATGCACACTAATAGTAAATGCTCCACCGCTTTTTTAGTGGGGCTTTGTTCTTGGATTTTCTCAAAGGCTTTGTAATCGAAATTGCTTATCAATTCACTCAAATCGGCACGGGTGGCGATGCGGTTGATGGGCATTATTTTCACCATTCTACCATCTTTTTCACCGTCATAAATACTGTTGTTGGGCAAGGGTTGTATCTCTAAAGCTTTTATCAATAAGTCTTTTGCTTCTACAGGATTTCTAAACACATCGTAATGATTGACATTATAGACTGAAAAGCCTGTGTATTTGGTTTCATGTTGTAACTGCCCATTCACTTCTTTGGCAATATTTAAAAGCCGTTTGGTCGTGGTTTGTATTGCCCCTAAGTTTATATCTGCGCCTATAAATCTTCTGCCTAATTTCATTGAAACAGCTTGAGTAGTACCTGAACCCATGAAACAATCAAATACCAAATCATTATCATTTGAAGACGTTTTCAAGATTCTATCGAGTAGTGCCTCTGGCTTTTGTGTCGGATAATCTAAGCGTTCCTTTGCTTGAGAGTTGACAATTGGAATATCAAGCCATAGATTCTGTATTAGTTGACCTTTATATTCATCAAAAAATTGTCTCCTCATAAGTCTACCTCCTTCTTTTTTAGGAAACTCAAGCCGTCCTTCTATATCCATTTGTTTCATCCTTTCTAATGAAACAGCCCATCCATTGGCAGGCGGCTGACAGCCTTTATATTCATAAATTAGATTACGTCTATATTCTGGATTTCCTAAATCTCCAAGCTTATATCTTCTCTTATTCTCATCATAAAATCTGTATCTTTCTTCAATATATTTTTCAGTATTTGCGTCATCTTTTGAATAAAGAGGATTATAGGTATATGTTGAAGTCTTTGAATACCAAAAGATAGAATCAGTCGAGATTCCTAACTTATTTGCAGCATAAGACGTAGCTTGTTTACGCTTCCAAATAATTTCATTTAAAAAATTGCTACCCCCAAAAATTTCATCAAGTATCATTTTTAGATAATGAGACTTATGATAATCGCAATGAATCAAAATAGCTCCTTTATCAGATAACAACTCCCTTAATAGTATTAATCTTTCGTACATAAATTGCAAATATTCATCATTAGTCCAAATATCCGTGTATTGTTTTTCTTCAAAAACAGTAGCATCATTTTCGATTTTATTTCCTTTTATTGAAATTTTTCTTTTATAATCTGCCTTACTATCAAAAGGCGGGTCAATATAAATCAAATCCACCTGCCCCCGATATTCTTTCAAAAGGTGACTCATCACTTGGAGGTTATCACCCCAAAAGATTTTATTCATCCAACCATTTACTTCATCGCCGTGGTTTTCTTTCAGTTGTGCAGGGTAAAACTGTGTTGCGTTGAAAGGGCGTTTACCTTTCCAATTGAGCATTGGAAAGCCTTTAATCGGTTCAAATTTGTATTCTTCTACGGATTTTATTTTTTCCTCAGCGTTCAAGCCGAGTTTACCTTGTTCTGCCATAATATTAATTATTTTGTATATTGTCTTGGATTACAATGAAAACGCATATCACAGCTACCGCACTGTTTTTCAGATTTACGGGTTTGCGACATGTCATAATTTTTCGTTTCTATTTTTTTCACCACGTCATCAAAAATAGAGATGGTGTGTTGAATATTATCTTTATTCGCCTTAAAAGTGATAGTAGGCGTTGCATTCTCCTCTTTTGGATAATACAAGTGCATTTTACTGACCTTATGATTGGTACGCTCCTCCACCAAGTGGGCGTAAATTTCCAACTGACGGCGGTATTGTGCCAATACCTTTCGGGTCCTTTCATCTGGACTATTAATATCAGGCTTATCACCCGATTTAAAGTCAATGAGTTCCACCGTGCCATTTTCACCTTCAATAAGGTCAATCGTCCCTTTCAAAATATACTCTTCCTTTACCAAAGAAACATCAACTTCCGCTTCACGGATGAGGTGCCATTCGTCGCTTTGCCTATCACGGTATCTAAGCACCTGTTGGAGCAACGACCTTTGTTGTGCCTCGTGCATGTATGAGCGTTGACTTTTTGAGAGCAGAAAGTAATTGGTATTAAACCACTGCGTAATATTTTCATTGGTCAACGCATGAACCTCACCCCTCAGTACCGCCTTATGAATATCCTCGATAGTCTGGTGCAATAAGCTACCACCTAAAACACCACCTGTGCGCACCTCCGTAAATTCCAACTCTTTGTAAAATTTGTACTGTAACGGGCAATTTTCGTACAAGAGAATATGCGATGTAAAGGAATACTGTTTTTTGATATTTACTGCCTTAATGGACTCAAGATTTAATAAACTCGTTGAAAAACCTGTATCTCTCCAAGATTTTAGCTTTGCGTAGGACTTTTCAAAATACTTGGAGGGGTTGCGCCCATGCCCTGTTTTTTCAAATCCTGTCAATACTAAAAGATTCTGAGGGCGAGAATAAGCTGTGTAAAAAAGCCGCCAGAAATCGAAATGTTTAACCCGTTCAATCGGTTCAAACGGTGGCTTATGATAATATTTGTTCTCTAAAATAAGGTCAATATCATCGTGCGCCTTAGTGGGGTTCAGATTCAAAGAACCCACAAATACGATAGGGAACTCTAAGCCCTTGGATTGGTGAATGGTCATAAATGAGACGCAACCCGAAGGCGCATATTCATCAAAATCCTCGTACTCCTCGATACCGCCCTCGATGATATAGCGCAAATAAGTATTGAATAAATCCTGTAAGTTTTTCTGCCAATAAGTGGGCGTTAAGACTGAAATATTGTAGATGTATTCAAATTTGAAAAACATCTTGGTCAATTGAGCGATGTTATAGGCAGCTCTCAAATTGGTTTTCTTATCTTTCATATCCACGTCTAACAACTCTGAAAACATTGGATATTCCAAAAGCTGATAGACAAGTGCTGCAAAAGCATAGGTTGTTTTACCTTGTAAAGTAGCATGTTCTTTAGCTTTTGTTCTACTCCATTTAAGCAGGGCTTCATGTTTAACAGGGTCAGCTCTGATTGCATCCGCAAATTTGACTTTATAGGATTTATACCGCTCCCAAACGTGCAATTCAGCTTCATCACTCCATTTCAAATCTTCAAAGAGATTTGGAAAAATAAAAATCATAGCACCCAAAAGCAACTGAATCTCTTCACGCTCAAAGAAAAGCGCAGAACGTGGCGAGAATACACTAATTCCATTCTCTTCCAAAAATCTCGCTAAACCGATGACTTTGTCATTCTTAACAGATTTGAAAAGGAAAGCGATTTGGTTATAATCTTTCAAAACCCCTTTATTTTCCAAGTCTCTAATAAATGCCAAAACTTCATTAAAATATTCACCTTCAGAAATATCGCTCGACACTTTAATTACTGAAGGGTTCACTGTGAAATCACCATCACGAGGTTGAATCGTCTTTGGATAGCGGTATTGATTAGTTCCTTCATTCCACTCTATTTCATCCATCCACTCATTATAGAACTTAATAATATCGGGATGTGAGCGATAGTTGGTCGTTAAACTTACCTGTTTACAAGCCCCTTTCTTAAAATTTAACGGGAACTCTAAAATATTTCTGATAGTCGCCCCTCTAAATCTATACAAACCTTGGTCATCGTCACCTACGACACAAATATTCTGTTTTGTTCCTGCCAATTTCAACAAAATACGCTCTTGAATGGTATTTGTATCTTGATACTCATCCACCATAATGTAGTGAATTTTATCTTGTAATTTGGTCAATACTTCGGGTCTATTCTCCAATAAAAAAAGCGTTTCAGATTGAATAGTGGAAAAATCCAACACATTTTCCGCTTCTAATTGCTTTTCATAGATTTTATAGAACTCACCGATGGCTTGAATTTCAACCTCCTCAGCTTCGCACAATTTTTCAATATCCAAACACTCCTCACTCACTTTTGAGAGGTAATAAATCAAATTGCTGGCTTTCTCCCAACGGTTGGTTTTATGACTTCCTAAAAGTAGTTCCTCGCCTTCAACTTTCAAATATTCACTCATACTTCTAAAAAGCATATACTTTTGGTCGAATTGGTCTAAAAGACGGTAATTTCTTTTGAGCCGAGTGTACTCTCTATTCTCTTCTAAAAATCTTAAAAAGATGGAGTGAAGTGTACCAATGTACATTTCATTAAGATTGACTTTCAAATCCAATTCCATCAATCTATTGGAAACCCTTGTGATAAGTTCTTTGGCTGCCTTCTCGGTAAAAGTGGCAACCATAATATTCTCAGAAGCCACGCCACTTGAAACCAAATAGACAATCCGTTCTACAAGTGTTTTTGTTTTGCCAGAACCCGGACCCGCAATGACTAAAAGTGGCCCTTCGGTAGTTGTAATAGCTTCTACTTTAGCAGCTTCTAAACCATCATTAATGAGTTGTTCGATTAGTGTATCCTGTATGTTCATTTAATTTAGGCTACATTGTTTAAGGTAATTTAATTTAAGGTTATTTGTTGAAGTATGTTTACAAACTATTGACTAACTAATACGATTCAAAGCTAATTTCAAACTATCCTCACAAACCGCTTCATCCTTCACCAAATCCACAATCTTATCAGATAGCCACAAAACCATCAATTCAGATTCAGGCACTTCATACAGGGCAGCAAGTTTTTTAAGATGTGTACGGCTGGCGGGTTTTTCGCCATGTTCTATTTTGCAGATGTAAGCGGTATCGACGTCTAATTGGGCGGCTACTTGTCTTTGGTAGAGTCCTTTTGCCTCTCGTAAGGTTTTGAGTTTTTCGCTGAGCATGAGTTAAATATTTTCATCTTGTTCTTAAAAGGTCAAATATAATATTTAGTTTGTTATAATGTGAAAAGGGGGGGATGATTTTTTTGGGGTAGAGGACATTTAAAAAAACAAAATAGCCCTTCCGTATCGAATCATACGGAAGGACTATTTTTAATCTTGACAAGTTTGTAGTTAAGGCGCAAACGTATAAAAATTTTATTCTATTTCAATTTTTTTAAAGGAATAATCCGTCTAAAAAAAAATCCCACAAATAGCTGTTACGCTAATGGGGAATTTGTGATAACTTAAGTTGTTCTCAAGGTTACTTCAGATGCTTTTTTTTCATCTTGTCAGCTTGTGCCGCAAGTTGCTTATAAATTTTTGTTTCGGGTGATTCTTGTCTCAGCGTTCCTAAATAATGATAAAATTCGTTTCTATCCCATCTTACAGCACCTTTGAGCGGCATCGGCATATTGTTGTTTTGCCGATACTCGACATTTTTGAGGCTGCTGACCTTACAGCCCAATAGTTTAGCCGCTTCGTCAGGATAGACTGGCACGGCTTTGAGATAATCCAACTGAGCTAAATCTTGCCGCATAGCCTTGATGTTCTCAAGTATTTCATTCGCCAATTCTTTGTCAAAAACTAAGGATATTTTCTCCATTCGTCAGTCTTTATATAAGTTGGTAATGTCGTTTATCAAGCGATTCGTTTTTCGACTCAGGTCAAGTTTCAACTCATCTATATCCGTTTTGGCTGCTTGGAATCCTTTTGTCCAGTATTTTTTGTGAGTACCGTTACCTGTGCCGTGAGGATTATAAAAATCGCCGGATAAACAGGCTTCTACGCCCTCCATGAAACAGGCTCGAATTTTTGGTGTCAGATATTCCGATACGTTTTTCATGTTAGTCCTGACCGATTCCTTTGTTTTATCATCAAGCGATGAACCTTCCGCAAAAAAATGTTTATCCGCGTTATGCTTTAGCCACAAGTTGCCAATAGGTTTTGGCAATTGAACCTTCAATACCCAATAGCGATTGCCTTGCATCCTCAATGTTTTTATCCGTATGCTCTTCAAATGAGGTGATGAATCGTTCCATATCTCCTATGGCAGTCGTAAAATCATCAGCAATGGTAGGTCGCCTATTTTTCAAAAATTCAAGATTATCGGTTTGATTTTGCCGTTTCACCTCAAATAAACCCACTATCCATCGAGTAGCAGCACTATCCAATTCAAATAATACCTGTTGCCGTCTCACATCGGGCAGGTTTTGAAAATACACGCTATCAAGCCGGGCTTCGGGTTTGCCCGTCGAAGGATGGAAAATAAAAATTGGGATATTGTGCGCCACTGCTAACCGAATAGCCGATGAAGACACCAACGTGTTAGCAGTCAGGGCAATAGACGTTATTTTCAAAGGGCTTATTTTTCGGGCGTCTTCCTCGAAAACGACAAAAAAGCAGTTGTCTTCTACTTTCAAAGCCACCCCCTCTGTATCTAAAACAAGTTGCATGTTTTTTAAAATTTTAACAATGCGAATAATGAATTGTGATTGTTACAGATTTGTTTTTTAACACAAAAATCTTAACTTTGTAAAAAAATAAAGTTTTATGTCCACTTCTGTAGAGCAAATATTAAAAAGTCCTGATGCTCCCAGCCAATTAAAGGCTTTGCAAGAAGCTCTCGCACATGAAGCCAAACAGCGAGAAGCCTTTTATAATTGGATAGAGGAGGATACCAAAGCCGAATTTATTAATGGGCATATCATCCTCCATTCACCCGTAAGAAAAGAACATTGGCAAGCGTCAGACCTCCTATCACGCTTGTTGAGTATTTATTCGAGTATTCGCCGTTTAGGTCGTGTAGGCGTTGAAAAAGTGATGATTAGGCTTACCCGCAACGATTATGAACCCGATATTGTGTTTTTTAATGCAGAAAAAGCGGACACTTTTTCAAAAGAGCAAATGCTTTTCCCCGCTCCCGATTTTATTGTTGAAATATTATCGAAAAAAACGGCTACAATAGACCGCACTATCAAAAAAGTAGATTATGCCGCCCACGGCGTTCAAGAATATTGGATTATTGACCCCTACAAACAAGTCGTAGAGCAGTATCTTTTATTAGAAAAAACCGATAAAACCTACTTCCAGCCCTATATCCATACCCTTGCCGACCATATAGAAAGCCCTGTTATCAAAGGGTTTCAAATTCCGGTTCGTGCCATCTTTGAGGAAAATATTAACCTACAAACCTTAGAGCAATTACTGAAAAATGACGTTTAGATATAAGTAAAATTCAGCCAACTGATTGCTTCGTATTCATCGGGCGGTTCAAGGGCAACTGTGTACATTTTCTCTAAAATGACATAATCGGGATGTTGATTGCCCAATACTTGTTCCGCAAATTGGAGTTTGCCTTCTATCTGCTGCTTGTATTGCGTCACCCAAGCCGATTCCTTGTGCCACAAATGCCCTTGCACGGTCAGCACATCATGCAGCCGTTGGGTTTCCCGTTTGAAATCGTGGGGAAATTCGTGGGGTAGTTCTATCCGACCTTCTTTGTTGTCCAAGCGCAATCCGGTAACAAATTTTTCATCAGTGGGCGCATACAGCGTCACTTTATTGGGGTTAAATTCGTAGCCATATACCTTTACGACCATCTCCAAAGCCTCAATCTGTTGCAATGTGATGGGTTTGTTAGACGAAAACGACATATCATCGGCATATCGGCTAAAATGCCAACCTAAGTCAGTGGCGTAGCGTTGCAAATCGGCATCAACGAGTTGAAAAGCAAAATTAGACAATACCGGCGACGTCGGCGCGCCCATCGGCAAACGCCCGTTCAAAGTGGTCAGGCGGGTCAAAAGTGTTGCTACCTCCTGAGTGAAGCTAAAAGGCTTTTCGTTAAAAACCTTAAAAATCACATCTTCTTTGACGTAGTGAAAAAAATCTTCTAAATCGGCGTTTAAAAGCCACGGTTTGCGCAGGTGTTGTCGAGCATTGGTGACGATGTTGCGCGGCTCTTCGCGCCCATCTGCGAGAACACTCGTCCATAATATTGATAATCCGAATACTTTGTCCATCATTGATAATCCATTCGCTCAAAAAGTCCATTGCCCAACCGGTATTGGCGATACTGAGGGGGAACAAATAACATATCATTTTCCAGCTTATCAAGATGCAATAAAATTATACGCCCTCAATACGACTAATTTCCTTTTCTAAAAAATCACGTAATGAGAGGATATGCAACCCATCATCTCGTTGATAATTGCGGCTATCGGGTGTTATGATGTAGCGGAAATCCGGCACAATATCTCCGATAACCTCATGAAAACCCCGTGATACTGAGGGGGCATTGGTCAATTTGATTTCAATAATAGTTTTCTTCCCATTGGGCGCAATCAGCATTAAATCAGCCTCGGCTCCTTTCTGAGTGCGGTAAAAATAGTACTCCCACCTTTGAAAAGTGCGCCGACGAATTTGCTCAATGACATAGCCTTCCCACGATGCTCCAGCCAGAATATGATTCAACAAATCATCGCTTGAAGCGATATTCGATAAACGGTGTAAAATGCCGGTATCCCGAATATACAATTTCGGGGCTTTCACAAGGCGTTTAGTCGTATTGACAGAATAGGGTTGCAAACGGTCAATCAGGAAAGCACCTTCCAATATATCCAGATAATGTTTTATAGTGGGTTGCGATACGCCTAAAGTTCTTGATAAATCACTGATATTCAACAAATTGCCGTGTACAGAAGTCAGTATGGTTATCAAACGAGATAATGCTGCCGGAGCTAACTCATAGCCTAAAAGGCGCACATCCCGTTCCACGAAAGTTTTGATTAGGTTCTCTAACCATCGCCCACATAACGCATCCGAAGGCGCCAACAACGCATTCGGAAATCCACCGCGAAACCAATGCGAGGTCATAGAGATTTCGGCAGGTAGCTCTGTCAAACAGAAAGGAGTCAGTTCGGTATATGCTATCCGACCTGCCAACGATTCAGACGAATGTCGGAGTAGCCACGGAGAGGCTGAACCCAAGAGCAAAAAACGAGCAGCCATTCGGTTTTGGTCAACAATTGCCCGTAGTAAGGCAAACAAATGAGGGGCTCTTTGCACTTCATCAATGATGATACATTTATCCGAATGTTGCTGAAAAAAACGAGTGGGTTGTTCTAAAAGACGGGCATCTTCATCCAGTTCTAAATCGAGGTAAAGCGTCTCCTTACCCAATTTGGTTTGTAGGTTTTTAGCCAATGTCGTTTTCCCTACCTGTCGGGGTCCAATAATACTCAAAACAGGAAAATATTCAGCGTCGTCCAATATTTTTCGGATAACTGCGCGTTCTATCATGGTCTGATTTTTAAATTAAGGGTGTAAATTAAAAGTTTAATTTTGATTTTACAACTTTAATTTATCCCTAAAAATCTGACTAACAGATGAACGAAATGGGGTAAGTGGTTTTACTGACGGAGTTTACGACTCAGATAGTGATAGTAAGTCTTCTGCTCAGACGATACTCCAAATCCTTATCGCTATCCACTTGAACTTGATAATAGTCATTGCCCCAATAATCTGTGGCAGATACATCTCTTATCAACTTTTGGGATGGTTTACCCATTCATTCCACTAATAAAAGTCTCAACAAAATCCATCAGGCGTTTTAAAATTCTATCGCCTAATTTCTTACGCTGCAATACGCTGGGTTTTTCACCTTCGAGCAATTCTAAAACTTCGTCTCTCAAGGGTTCTCTTTCAGCGAATAGATAATCTTCAATGAGTTTTTCGGTTTTTTGAGGAGATAGATTTTCTTCTTTTACCAACTGATTCAATGCGCTTTGTCGCTCGGCATCCCAAAACTTATCAAACTCATTTTGAACTTCATCAATATCCTTGATAACAAGCATATTCTCTTGAATGAATTTTTCAATCAGCTCTCTTTTGCTGCGTAAAGTGGTCTCGGTGCTTAAAAGGTTGATGATTTCTCTTTCGACATCTTGGCTGTCTTTTCCCTTTTTACCCTTTAGTTTTATCAATAACTGAATGATGTACGCCACGTTGATGTCGTCACGGTGTATCAATTCCAGTTCAAAATCAATGTCTTGTAAAATAGAGACTTTTTCTTTACTCGCTTCTCCTATTACTTTCTCTTTTAAGTCGCTGTATTTACTCGTATAGTTGATAAAAATTTGCTCTTCCATAGACAAATCCGCCCAATCAAACTCCGTAAAATGTTCCATTTTCGTTTTTAGGCGCAGCAATTCCCTAAAGGCGGTTACAAATGCCAATTCATCGTCTTCAGTTTCCAAGTCATTGACACTATCTACTGAGGGGGTTATGGCTAATAAAGTTTTAACTGCTTCATCAAAATCTTTGACATAGTTTTGATAGGGTTTCATG
>JANPGW010000457.1:0-9528 GCA_031424115.1 Saprospiraceae bacterium
TAAAAACAATGTGAACACGGTCAGCAACAGGAGCATTATTGGATAGTTGTAAAACGTCTTTGTAATAAAAATCAAGATGCCGTTTCGTGAGAGTGTTAATATCATTTTGGGCATTAAAGAATAATTTTAGAAAGCATAAAAACAAGGCAAAATGCGGTGGAAAATCGGAACGGCTATTGAGTTCTTGTAAAATATCATTTGTATTAAATTGCTTTTCATAATTCATCAAATCTGTCCAAGTCTCTCCATTGTCAGGACTACCCGTAAGATCGAAAAAGCGCACTTGAGTATCTTTGGCATAAGCGGCAGCAAAAGCCATCAAATCCGTAATAGTGCGCTCATCTACCTTGATATAATCGGGCTGCAAAGCGGCGAGTGCCCGTTGGAACTGGCTCAGTCCTTCGCGTTGCAGGGGATTCTTATCGGGGCAATTGCTCATTGAAAATTAGGAATTTAAAAATTAGCAATTATTATTTATTTCCAATCTGAAGGTCTGTTCCTTCTATTTTATAAAACGGATACACATAATTATGCCTTGAATTGGTCGCTTTCACTTTAAATTGTACCTCAATCAGCAATGTGCCGGGGCTTTCTATGGGC
Organism: Saprospiraceae bacterium; assembly: GCA_031424115.1. GTDB lineage: Bacteria > Bacteroidota > Bacteroidia > Chitinophagales > Saprospiraceae > JAAFJT01. The sequence continues at coordinate 601 of JANPGW010000457.1, forward strand.
TCTTCTACAAGGACATCAATGAGTTGTATCCGCGCTTCGTAGTATAAAATGGCGGTTTTGACGACTTCTCGAAGCCGCGTCCTTAATGTCGTATCAATCGGTTCAAAAACGTATTCCTGCAAATCGCTGCCAAAATCGGGCGAGAGAACCCGTTCACGCAAACGGGTGGTCAAGATAATATCAAGACTGCGCTCAATATCTTCTACCCCTGCCGTGAGCAATAAGCCTTGTTTAGTAAAAGTGGGTGGAAAACTCCAACCGCGTCCTAAAAAATTGTCTTCTAATGCCATTTTTATAAATTGGTAATGAGTAATGAGTAATGGGTATTTTTTACTAACCGCCAATTAAAACAGTTGGGCAACCGACTACAATGCTGCCGCCATGTGCTGTCGAATCGCCTAACCTTGCAGCGGGTTTACCGCCTATAAAAACTGTTCCTGAACCTTTAATAATACTATCGGGAGGCCCCGTACAAATCGCCATATCGCCAACCGTTGCGGCGGGTTGTCCACCAATCAACACAGTCGGCGTTCCTGGTGGATTAATAGGGCCGCCGACGTGTGGCACTGTGCCTGTCACCATCGGACAAACATGCATATCGGATATTCTCGCAGCGGGTTGTCCCATTTTTTACTTTTTTAATTAATCTGAACAATAGAACCTTTTAAAACAGCCGTTGCGCTGCTACTCACTTCAATACCGGCTGAACCCTCGGCTTTGAATTGTGCCGAAGCTTTTTGTTCAATATTCACGCCCTCCAATTTGACATCACCGGTGGCTTTCAAAATCAAATCTTTACTGCTTTCGATACTAATTCCGTCACTACTCATGGTTATTTTATTCCCATTTTGGTCTTCTATAATGATGTTTTTTTGGTCTTCATCTAAGATAAACTGATTGCCAGCAGGGGTTTTTAGGGTAAAAATCTTTTTTTCATCGTCAAAAACCATTTGCATGTCACTTCGTGAGACATAACCTTTTAAGTGGTTCGTATCTTTCGTTTCAAAAGGTGTAGGTATCGGTTTATTGCTGCTGTGCACACCCCCTAAAATAATGGCTTCGCGGGGATCATTGTTTAAAAACCCGACTACTACTTCATCACCAATTTCAGGACGGAAATAAAAGCCCCGTTGATTTCCCGCATCAAGGCTCATCACCCGCGCCCGTGAACCATCTGCGGCGGCATCTACCATTGGTAAGCGTACCAAAATGCGTTCTTCAGAATCAGGATCCCCTTCCAAACCCGTTACAACACCAATTTGCAAACTACTGAGGGGAGGTAACAAACCTGCTGCCGGAGGCTGTGATAAGTCAAAATCTTTGATGTACCACATTGGAGATGCCCCAAACTGCACGTCTGTTGTCCAGCCGCCTTCTTCAAAACGATGACTGACACCCGATACCCATGCCTTGCCGTTAAATCGCTCACTCAAACCACCCAAACTGATAAGTGTCCCTGGTTTCACATCAGCATTACCATAAAAACGGACACGCCCTCTGATTTTTGCCATGCGTTGTTTGAGTAAAACAGCATCACTCCACGCTTGCAATTCTTCTTGAGGTATTTTGCCCACATGCTGCAAAATTGCTTCTGCCCCCAACGTATTCGCCACATCGTTGGCTGTAAAATTGCCTTGTTCCGTCATGGAAGGTTCAGCAGCATCCGCTTCGATAAGGGCTTGATCGGCATAATCCCAAGTGGTTGTCTTGACACTCACATTTTGGTCACGAGCATCCATTTCAGCGTCAAAATCCAAAATAGTTGCTCCATATTGCAAGGCAATTACGGGGGTTGTCGTAAAATCAGGTTTAACCACCGTCATTTTACCATCATCAATCAAACAAACTCGACCATTCACTTCCGCACGACTGATGATAAAATCCCAATCTGTTGCATCATATTGCATTAATTCTTGATGCTTTACATCCGTTGTCGCTGCATCAATTTGTAAACCGGAATACGTTTGTACAATATCATCAGCCACTTCATTGTCTTTTTTATCTATAAAATATTTGCGGCGAGTGACCATTGTGGTTTTTACAAAAGCATCTTTGCAGACAATATTTAAACGGGCTGTACCACTTGCTCGCAATTCTATACCGTGTTTGATAACCAAACCCTTGAAAACAATTTTTTCTTGCCCATGATAGCCCGCATAAATCTCGACCTCTTTGCCCGGTGTAAAAGTATCTGCATTACCTGCTTCAAAATTGCCGGTTGCCGGTTCGCCATCGCGCACAGTGATATGAGCAGTTGGCAAACGGTTGACTTCTTTTTGTACCCGAATGGTTAAAATTTGTAGCGCAGCCGGCAAAACTTGCCCTGCTACCTTAACGGTGTAGGTTGGCAAATCTCTTGCAGCAGGTGTTTGAACGACACGCGGATTGTTAGACATTTTTAGTTATTGAAACAGTTATTTTTGAATTGGTGGAAAAAACACTTGCTGTCCCACCTTTAATTTTCTAAAATTAATAAGGCGATTGACACGAGCGACTTCTCTATAAAGCGTGGAATCACCGTAAATATCATGGCACAACAAAGGCAATGTATCACCTTGTCGGATAGTGCGAATGTGCGTCAAGTCAGGTGAAGCTGTGGCTTCTTCGGCTGCACGGCGGTTATCTTCAACTTCCTCCGCAAATGTTACTTTAGCAATTGCCCGAAGTGGCGTACCATCCGGTTTGAAAAGCTTGTAGTTAATTAATATTTTTTCAACCTTGCACTTAAACTCTAAAGTTCCCCACTGCAAAAGGACAAACGGGGGTTGGTGCGTATCGCCGATAAAATCAAAAATAGTGCGTTTGAACTGCCTAATTTGCTCGTCAAGGCTTTTTTGGTTGTGTATACTAAAAGGTAAAGCGACTATATTGCTTGTCAAAGCACCCGTGGCATCAAACAAAAATTCAAAATCCAATTTCTGAGGCACCGTACTGTTATAATTTGATTGATTAGCACTTGTACCGGAAGCCTGTTCATTGTTACTTCTTATTTCATAATTGAGCGTATAGGTTTCAGGATTCACAACAGCCGTGTAGTTCTCACCTGTTTGGTCAGCCACTTGAAAGGTATTTTTGCTATACCCTGTCAACTTCATTTTCTTTAATTCGCCCAATATCATCGTTCACTTTTTTCTTTTAAAATAGCTAAAACTTGTTCCACACATTTCTGAATAACCTCCTTTTGCATCGCCTGCGTGGGTGATACTGAGGGGGGGGTATTTTGCGCTTGCCCTGCATTAGCATCTACGGTGGTTGTTATTACCAATTCTTTAATTACGACTGGCATCGTTCATTCGTTATTTGTTATCCGTTAACCGAATTACGGATAACGAATAATGGATTAGATTCTAATTGTTTTATAGTACCGATATGTTAAGGTTAAAGTCTCAACGGCAATGGTATTTTGCTCGGCATTAAAAGCGGATATATCCCATTTTTTAGGTAACGCATGAATTACGTGCCAAGACATAATGGGTATATGCGCTTCATTGAGTAAAGACACAATGAGATTAACAGGTTGAAATTCAAATTTTTCAAAAGCATTTTCACACCATTTATACACCCCCGAACCCACAAACAAGCCTCTTTTAAGCACTAAATCACTGTATCTGGTGCGTACAGGTAATTGATGTTCAAATCGCAATTCTCCACCTTCTTTGATCGTTTCCATTTGCATTTCGACATTCAAACCTGAGACTTCTTGAAAACGTCCGTCTTGTGGCGTTTGAGGGAACATCTCAAATGCTACTAAAAAATGAAAACCAACCGGCGGATACAACAAACCACTCATAGCGATATTGAATTTAAGATGGACAATGCCTGCCTGATTTAAGGTTTCCTATGTCGGCGGTATATCCGAAATCAGGAATCTAAAATCGTAATTACCCTTCGTTTTGAATAGTCAAACCTTCATGCACCAGTTCGATGCTTTCAATCAATACCTCGTTGGCATCCGCTTTTAAATCACCTGATACCACTTTTGAGGGCCATGCCTGTTTGATTTTCCAAACCACGACAGGTTCATGCCCTTCATTGAGTAAACTGATTGTAAGGTCGCGCCTTTCGATAGTATTAAGGGCGACTGTATTCCACCATTTGAAAAAATCGGCATCACCTTTGAAAGTCCCGCGTTTAAGGGTGACTTTCTCAAATTTTTGCATTCCGGGCATTTTAATTTTATGGTATTCAGGAGACGCCCCGTCGCGATATTCGATGACATCAGTTTCAACGTTCAAGCCCGTCACTTCTGTAAAACCTATTTTTGCGCCCCCCCACTCTACTTGAAAATGGAATTTAGGCAGTGGATATGTAGCCATTTTTATGTATGATTAATCGTGATTAGAAATTAAGATTCTTGCATTTTATGTGAAAAACGCAATACAATAAACTCAGCAGGACGGACGACTGCCATACCTATTTCGACTATCATAATGCCATTGAGAATATCCTCAGCAGTCATCGTCTGACCCAAGCCGACGCGTACAAAAAAAGCATGCTCCGGTTTTGCTCCCGCTAACGCTCCTGCACGCCATTGCAGCGTTAAGAAGTTTTCAATCATGGCTCGGACTTTTACCCATGTGTTAGCATCATTGGGTTCAAAAACGAATTGTCCCGTTGCTTTTTTAACAGATTCTTCGACCATATTGAAGAAACGGCGGACAGGGATGTAACGCCATTCATTGTCATTCCCCGCCAAAGTTCTTGCCCCCCAAACGAGTGTCCCTTTGCCTGTAAAAGAACGGATGGCATTGATGGATTTACCGGCATTGGTATCAACGTTAATCTCTTCTTGATCTTTGTCATTGATAAAAATGGTAGGCGCAATAACATTGGATATACCCACATTGGCAGGAGCTTTCCAAACACCTCGAGCATTATCAACCGCTGCATAAATGCCTACAACAGCACCACTTGGCGGCAGGGTAATACTTGTAGCTTCGGCAGCAGTTACGATTGTAGAATAGAGCGCTACCTTACTACGCAATTCGGTATGAATAGCGGCAACACGGTTTTCAAGTTCTCCATTAAAACCATCTAAAAGTTTTTGTAAACTCACAAATACCTCATTGTGTTCGGCGATAGTATTTGTATTAGATAAAGCCGTCAATGCATCTTTCACCGCTTTTAGTTTTTGACCGTTAGCAGTTGCGGCAGTTTTATAATCGGTCAATAATGCTGCTGCATTGACATTTGTCAAAACTAAGGCTTCAAAAGCTGTAATAACGTTACCAATCGTGGTACGTTTGGCACCTTTACCTACATTAGTAGCGGGTTGTCCGTAGAAACCCGTTACAGTGCTATCGGGCAAAAGGGTCTTGACAGAGGCAATATCGGCAACATAAGTTTTGCCTTCGGTAGCTTTGGTTTTTAATATAGCATCTTCAATCAAATCTTCGAGATTGAGATTACCAACAACACCTTTTCTTTTTAGAGAGAGCGTATTGAAACCTACAGAAATAGGTAATGATGTTTTGAGCCACGGATAGTAAGCGGCACTGTATTTTAGATTGTTGGACACACTGTTTCTCAAATTGTCCAAATCTGTTGTATCAATGGTATTATTCCCAACATCATTAAGCAACACATCTAAGACAGCAAAACGGTCTTGCATTGTAAACGCATGGTCTATGGTGGCTTGCTGAACCGCCGCAATAGCCGCTTTTTCTCCGGTAGATGGCGGAGCGGTTTTAGCCAGCAGCATTAAATCAGGCATGACAATAAGTGTTGGCTCGTCATATTGTTTTAAAACTGTCAAAGCATCGGTGAAATGTGTTTGGCTGACGGTTGCCGAAAGATTGCCAACAGATATGATATAGCATTTTTCGCCACCATTGGCAAAAAACATTTGAAGGCTATCAAACAGATACCATTTTGCTGCTATTTCAGCTTTATCCACTGCATTGAAAGCATCCAATGTTACTGTAATATTCCGATCAGGTGCTTCTCCAAAATATTTACGAAACTCAACCATCGACTTAATACGGGTTGGCACGTTCAAAATGCCACTACCGTCTTTGATCGCTATACGGGTGTAGCCTATAAAAGCCGGAACAGCTGTTTCTACTTGCGCCACGGAGGGAGGAAACAAGGAAACCTCGTCAATATACACACCGGGCGTTTTCAGATTTGCCAAATTCAGGGTACTTGCCATGATGATTTATATAGTTTTAGGATTGAAAAATATGTTTCTGATAATTCTAATAAATAATAGATACAAAATTTCCGGTCTTATAAAAAGTGGTGGATGGTGAAGGATTTGGTAACTGCTTTCCACCCGAACTGACTGCTATACGCCCATTGGCGACAAGCGGGTGCAGACCTAAATTCGAAGTGCCAAATGCCCATTGGGTAGTCCGGTTGCGTAGTAATACCTTAAAAAGCAAATTATTCTGAACTGTACTCCCACTTAATAAGCTGACAGCCGGAGGGATATGACGGATTTCAATGTACCCTAAAGGTTGTCTTTTGACCCCCTCATTATTGGTATAGGTTTCGAGACTTGTGAGAGGTATGTCTTCACTGACATTCAGCGTTTGAGAAGTGGAACCAGTATTTTTTAAGCGAAAGACTTTTCCAACACGGACTATTTTACCATCAATCGTTTCATCTGCCCCTTTCATTAAAATATCCATGACAGGCTTGGATATATCGGTATAGAGCATAAAAAAATTATCCGTCGGATATACTTCAAAAACCAAGCGTAACGCAGCAGGAAAAGGTACTGAAGGAGTGCTTGTTCCTCCTGTTTCAACACCTATAATAAAACCGTCAGGAAGGTTTTTGAAGACCATACGCTGATTTTTCAATACCTCAGCAGTAGTTTTGTCCGGTTTTATTTCCCAAAAACGATTAACACTATATTGTTTCTTCAATAATCCTACGACGCGTTGGTCATCGAGTGGCAAGCCGCCGGCGTCAAATGCCTTATTTCCATAATTCAAAAAATAGCGATGCAGCACTTGTACAGTACACAATGTTTTGTAGCCGATGGTAAATTTTTCCATGTGGTTCATTTGAGTTTGGTGAATACAATTTTTACCAGAATACTCATTCCATACTACATCAATTATCCATCTTCATCTCTATCACTTGTCCACCTGTCTCAATCGTCATTATAGCACTACCGCCACCTATTTGTTTATCAGCTTGTTCTTCAACCACCCGCATTTTATAGCACACAAAAGGCACTTGTTTGCCACCCAGTGTGCCCCACAGTTGGTTAATTTTTTCAAAAGAAAGGGAATGCAAATCCATCGTCACATAAAGCATTGTCGCTTGCGGGTCAGTAAAAGAGGGAGCATCCGGTGTATTTGCCACGGTATAAGTCCGCTTGCCTTGAAAACACTGGATGACTCGTGCAAGTAGTTTCAAGGCAGTACTATAAGTATCATTACTATTAAAATTAGCGGCAATAAGTACATATAAGTTGAGAAAAACAGGTGGGTTTTTGATATCAAAACCACCCATTGGATTGCGTTGATAAGGGCTAATATTTTTTAAGGCAATTTCTTCTTCAACATTAATTAGACTAACCAAAATCTTATCGGCTTGAGAACCGGCAACGTTCGCTACACTTCCTAATTCGACACTTGCTGTCGCAGAAAAAGGCTTGATGTAGGCTTGTAGTTCTGCCCGAATGAGTTCTAATGCTTCAAAAATCATGGTCCATGTAAGGATAGAATTTTTATTTGGAATTTCAGGTTTTTGGCAGCTATCAAGTGTGATTTAAAATAAAAACAATAAATAATATTTCATTTTACAAAAGTGTATAGAAGGGACTTAAAAAGCAAGCGACAAAATGAGTCAAAATAGGACATTTTGACTCATTTTGAGACATTTTAAATTTCCAATATATTCTATACACTGCGAGATTCTTGTGAAGCAATGAAAGGCAGACCGAAACAGTTATAAATGATTTCTTGTTCTTGAGGCAATAGTAAGCGATGAGGCAATATGATATGGGCTTTATCCAACCAACGCTGAAGCGTTTTTCGGTTGATACCATATTCATCGGCGATTTCTTGGCGAGATTTGGCTTTTTTCATTGTTTTGAGTTTAGGGTAACATAATATTAGCTTATTGAGTAATGATATGCATTATAACACAATCCTTATTCACATAAACAAATATACATATAAAACGCACTAACTTTCAAGAAATTATTTTATGATATGGAAAATAATTTGTTGATAAAATAATTTATCCGCTATATTTTTCAGCACCCAAAGAGTTCATATAACCCCTCATTCATTACCTTTGCGCCTCGATTTTCACCACCATTAACGTTAACATTATCGTTAACGCACCCTGTTTTTTTCTAAAAAGAGGGTGTTAACGCAAACGTTAACGTTAATTTTCTCTTTTTTTACTCATTTTTACCAAAAACGCTTTACCCATGAAAGAAGAAAATACACCGACTATTAATCCCAAAGTGAACGAACAGCACAAAGACGATAATGTAGAGAAAAACGATAAAAATGGCGTAATCCGGACATTCTTTTTATTTGCATTCTTCTTGATCATTTTTGTGCTTTTTAGAAAAGCTTTCGAAAAACTATTTTCCTTTTTCCGTAGCGCTACCCCAAAAAACACCTTTCGTCAACGGTACAATGTGGATGCAAAAACATTCAATAAATGGGTAGAAATTTTCTGTGGTTCAGTCATTGATGTAGAAGACTATAAAAAACGTAAAAAATTATCTGGGCATACCTGTCATCAAATTGAAAGCATATTAGGTGTTCCTTCTGAGGCTTCGCCTACCATGTCTAAAAGTGATATCGTCGAAGCTTCCGACGGCTCATACGAGCTGCTCCGACAAGCTATTCAAAAATATCCTGACTATTTCCTCATATCGCCCGCTGTTTTCAAATCTTTAAACTATTTTCCACCAGCCATAGCGCAGCGTATTTTAAAAGGCTTCAAAGATGG
>JANPGW010000458.1:0-1925 GCA_031424115.1 Saprospiraceae bacterium
ATCCAATTCAGGGGCAAATTGACCATATTTTGCACCCGCTTCTAAGGTTATCGTCTTTGCTTTTTCATCAATAGCGAGGACTTTATTGAGGTTTTGCGTTGAAATTTGGTTCAAAGGGCTATCCGCAATATCATTAAAACAATGGCACGAACCCAAAGATTTCTGCTTATTCAGTTTTTTAACCAAAGACTGCACTTCATCAACTGTGCTGGGTTGGTGCAAGTTTTCGGCTTTATATTGGTAGTTACCCGCCCAGTTTTTACGCACGGCTTTGGCGGCTTGCTGTTGTGGTTTTGGTTGTTCTTTACAGGACACCAAAGGTGATATTAGGCTACCTGTAGCTAAGATAGCGGAGGTTTTCAAGAATGTTTTTCTTTTCATAATAGAGGTGTGTTGTTTAGTTAAAAATTGAGATCTCACTATTTTTGAAAAATATCGGGATATTTTCGAATAAAATATACGGGCGTACAGCTCCACGCATGACAATAACTGTTGATTGGATAAAAACGGTAGGGTGAAATAAAATCATTATTAGGATCATACACTTCCCAAAACGTATCTGCACCCTTTTGTACCATGCCACCCCAAAAGCGGACAAGTTCATTTTTTGCTTCTTCGTTCATGCCCACCTTTATCATCGCCTCAATATAATAGTGCATCAAATAAGGTCCTCCTGGTTGAATGGTTTTATCGTAAAGCTGGATATTTTTAAGGGCTTTTTGGCCTTCTTCTTTGTTGGCAACTTCACTCATAATCATCCATGCTTGCGCTGCATAAGATACTTGTCTGTCTTTTCCACTTGTAAAATAGCCTTTTTCAGCATCATATAAATACATTTTAGCCGCTTTTGTCATTTTATCAATCAAAGCAGGTAGTTCTGCGACCTCTTTTTCTTTACCGAGTAATTGAGCCAATTCATAGGTGTTTTTCATGGTCATAATGATAATTCCTTGTACAGCGGTCTGTTTATCAAGCCCTTCTTTCCAATCTACAAAAAGCCACCAACCATTTTTTGCGGCTATTTCAGCATCAAAAAGCCCATTCTCTAATAAGTATTTTTTCGGGTTCTCCATCTGTTTTTTAGCCACTTTCCATAATTCTAAAGCGGTAACTCTATCATTTGTGGCTTTCAAATATTCCAAAAGGGTGGCATTATACAATAAGGAGTATTCAAAAAGGAATGGTGCCCCTTTTTGATTGTGGGGTGTGGGCGTTTCAAAAACATTGGATGGTAGATCCCCCCCCTCAGTACTCAAGCCCGCCAAGAGGTACAAGCAACGTTTAGTGAGGCTATGGTTTTTAAAAGACTGGGTATTGGCGAGGGATTCAAGATATAAATCACCAATCCACAAACGTCGGTCTCGTTTAGGCCCATCTTCATAGACGGTTTGCATACACTCTTTTAACGTATTTTGCCCAATTTGGTCAATTTGTACCAACATGGGATTGGTTGTAGGCGCTAATTTAGTGGGTGTCGTTTTGGCGGAAGTGGTGGCTTTGCAAAAGGCGTCAGCAATTTTAAAATCAAAATAACGCGATGTTCCCAAAAGCTCGATTTTAACGTATCTGAATGCCAATCGGCGTGGAATGGTAACAGTTGCCGGCATCTCAGGAACAGTGACAATTTCATCTTGCAACCATGCGCGGCTCAAATCAGCATCAAAAGGATCAAAAGGTGTATTGATTTCAGCCGGTACTTCGCCAAAAGTAAATTTAAAACGCGTTGGGGCATCCGAAACACCCCGCACCAAATCCAACTTAAAGGTAAAATATCCCGTCAAATGCTCGCCAAAATCCAATATAATGCCCGACTGATTTTTAAAAGATTTTGTAAAAAGTGTATCCACCGAGGAAGATTTATCTACTCGCCAACCTTGAAATGCTTTCTCATCCTTAACCATAGTCACCGCATGAAGCGGCTTTTT
>JANPGW010000459.1:0-24947 GCA_031424115.1 Saprospiraceae bacterium
CCTGTTGAGGCACCATTACACATTACATTGGTTTGCGTATAAGTTGGATTTAATGGAATGGAATATTCAATGGTCAAAACAGGCTCATTACCCGCATTTTCACTTGAACCAAAATCTTGCGACCGATCACCGCCGCCGTCCGGCGAAAGGAGCATCATACCGTAATTGGTATTGGTTCCGTTAACCCAATTTTGAACTAAACTCGTAACAGTCCAATCGTATGTCCCGTCTGTACTGACAGGAACAGTGGACTCTACTGTACCATTATAGTCGCCACCTGCTGTTCCCCAATTCACGCCAGATTGTCTTTCTGTCCAATTTGAAGCACCCACAGCACCAGCATCCGATCCTGTCCCTTCATTCCAATTTCCGGCTGCGGTAATCCGATGAACCTCTATATTTTGAACACTCGTGGATCCTCCTACTATCTTTATTAAACTCAAAGTAGCGGAATTAATAATGGCATTACTTGGGATGCTTGATAAATCAAATTGTAAGATAACTCTTTCGGGCTTAGCAGACTCTCTATCTATTTTGAGCGTTTGCCCATTTCCATAATTAGTACCTTGTTTTAGAGCATCTCCATTAAGCATATTATCTTTAGCAGGATTAAGTGTTAATAGAGTATAAGGAGAGGTATATGTGATTACTAATTGTGGTGCAGTAGCAGAACTACCATCATAACTATTTGTTGAACGAGAACCTGTACCCGTCACGATAATTGCCATACTGTTATTGCTAATCCACCCAGAGCGATTAACAATTTCTTGTACAATCGTTTTTATGTCCGGTGAATTATAATCTGTTCCTGTTGTCCAACTCGACGGTGACCAGGCCACAGATGCCGATGTTGTCGTTCTGCCGGTTATATCATATCCAGTTGATGTGAATGTACCTGCATTATCAGCAGCTTGTGCTTTAATTGTAAGTGATGTTGCACCGCTATTCGTATTTGGGGCGTCAGGGGCTATTGCCCGAAAAACAATGTAAGCATTTGTAATTATAGCACCTTGTGGAATAGAAATATTTCTAAATCGCATACCTATTTTCTGCGTCCCACCTGAATATCCTCCTGAGGCGTCGGTGTCGGTGGTAATTTCGAGGTCAGAGCTGGTGAGATCCATATAACCAGGTACATGACTCCCTGTGGCGTCCAAGCCTGCTTCCTCTGCATCGTCAGAGCTTTGGTTCACTCTGACTGAAATCGTTGTGGAAGGTGTAGTATATGTAACAGTCAAAGTTGGTCTATATGCTGGCGTTGCATTCTCGAATGAACCAAAAGCTTTTTCTAATTTTGAACCGTTTGATTCAGTATCAAATTTAATTATTGCCCCATAATTTGAATATGTACCATTTACCCAATTTTGAACTAAAGATCGTAAATTCCATGTATAAGCTCCAACAGTAGTGATAGTAGTAGAGGCACTCGGCACAGCATCAAAATTAGCACTTGAACTAAAAGAAGTCCAACTTGGTGAACCTGATGACGTACATTGAGTACCCTCAGTCCATGTATTTGTAATACGATTGATATCAATAACCTGTGCAGTAGGCGTACCAAAACCAGATAAAAATTGTAATCCCAAAGTTGCCGATGTTATAGTAGCATTGCTTGGAATACCCGATAGGTCAAATTTCAACATACCTCTTGAAACCCTATTCAAAGTCCCATAACCATCAACAAGCATGTTAGTACAAGTTCCATTATTATCACCAGCTGTCTGTTGAAAAAGATAGGTATCGTCTGATGGTGAGAGTATAACGGTTGTCTGAGCCACAGTAGTGCTACTTGCCATTAACCAAAAACACGAAACAACAAGTAAAAACTTGTGAGCCGACGCATGAGTAGCTGTGATTGTCACCCTATTTTTTATAAAGCATAAAACGCTATATTGTGGTTGGACACCTTTCACAGAACCTGAAAAGCGCAATACCCAATCAGCAAGCACACTTAGGAGTGCTGCCGCAAATTGGGCTAATATATTGTATTGAGTAGTAAATCGTTTTCTCATAAAACTAATTTTTATATAGCTTAGATGTTTCTTCTTTTTAAAAACCCTCCCCCTCAGCCTGCCTTGCCGTCAGGCAGGTATATCCTGAGATTTGCAGTAGAACAGACATTGGTCTAATGCCTTAGTCCCGTCGGCGGATTCGGTGCGCCATTTTGCGGGGTCAGCGTTGCGCCAGTTACAGCCGTACACCCATTATTATCCGTTACAGTCACCGAATACGTCCCCGCTCCTAAACTTGTGCGGTCTTGAGTCGTCACGCCACCACCCCAGTTATAAGTATAAGGCGAAGTGCCGCCCGTTACAGTCAAATCAATGGCTCCATCTGTACCCCCTACACAGGTTACTTGAGTTACTACTGTGCTCAGGTTCAAAACTGTTGGTTGTGTAATGGTGATAGCAAGGATGACGTTACAGATATTCCCATCAGTTACTGTTACTGTATAATTGCCGATTGTCAAGCCCGTACGGTCTTCAGTTGTCACGCCGCCGCCCCAATTATAAGTGTAAGGCAAAGTGCCCCCTGTAACGGTGATATCAATAGCCCCTGTCGAACCGCCATTGCAATTGACGTTTGTTGTATTAGCCGAAACTGCTAATACTGAGGGGGTCGTTACAGTAGCACTTGTGCTTGAAATACACCCTTGGGCATTGGTTACGGTGACGGAATAAATACCCGCTGCCAAGCCTGTGCGGTCTTCTGAAGTAACACCGCCACCCCAGTTAAATGTAAAAGGAGAGCCTCCCGAGGCAGTCAAATTAATAGCGCCTGTATTGATACCAAAACAAGCAATATTGGTAACCGAAGTAGATAAAGTTGCCGGAGATGACACTGTAACCGCTGAAGAGGTGGTAGCTGTGCAACCATTATCATCAGTTACGATGACGGAGTAAGTACCTCCGGTCAGCCCTGTACGGTCTTCGGTTGTGACGCCCCCGCCCCAATTGTAGGTGTAAGGTGTGGTACCCCCTAAAACAGTCAAATTAATTGCCCCAGTCCCAACGCCACAAATGATATTGGTCACACTGGTACTCAAAGACAAAGCCGAGGGCTGAGAGAGTGTTTCAGAAGATGTTTTAGTACAACCATTGTTATCTGTCACCGTCAAGCCATACGTACCCGCCGCTAAACCCGTCCTATTTTGAGTGGTCGCACCATCGCTCCAACTGTATGAATATGGGGCAACACCGCCGCTCACGGTTGTTGCAATGGCTCCGGTTGAGGCAGCGTTACAAGCAATATGGGTAGGTGTAGTTGCTAAAGACAAAACAGTTGGTTGGGTCAGCGTTATAGTTGTATTTTGAGAACATCCGCTGGCATCCGTCACCGTCACTGAATATGAGCCGACTGCCAAGCCTGTGCGGTCTTCAGAAGTGACACCACCATTCCAATTGTAGGTATAAGGCGTTGTACCACCGCTCACTGTCAGATTTATTGCCCCAGTAGAAGCACCATTGCAGAGAATATTGGTAGCGGTATGAGATAAACTCAAACCCGCAGCTACCGTTATTATTTTATTTGCCGTTGCCATACAACCATTCGCATCCGTGGCGGTGACGGTATAAGTTGTCGTTGATGTCGGCGTTGGTGATTTGGTTGCACCCGCACCTAAGCTATTGTTCCAAGCGTAGCTTGCACCGCCACTTGCCGTTAAATTTACGGTTGCACCGGTTATGATTTTATCGTCATTAGGAGAACAAGACGTTTCAGCCGCCGCAATACTCGCCGTTGGAGATGATATAATTGTGATGGTTTTATTTGCCGTCGCTGTACAACCGTTGGCATCCGTGGCTGTAACTATATAAGTCGTTGATACTGAGGGGGTCACTGTTTTACTCGCTCCAGTCCCCAAGCTATTATCCCAAGCATAACTTGTACCACCATTCGCTGTCAAACTGACACTTGCGCCACCCAATACTCTATCATCGTTTGAGGTACAAGATGTTTCGGTCGCTGTTACAGTTGCGGACGGAGCGGCTACCACTGTAATGGTTTTATTTGCCGTGGATGTGCATCCGTTGGCATCCGTAGCAGTAACCGTATAAGTCGTTGATACTGCGGGGGTCACTGTTTTGCTCGCTCCAGTGCCTAAACTATTATTCCAAGCATAACTCGTACCACCACTCGCAATCAAATTAACCGACCCGCCGCTCAAAACCCTGTCATCATTGGTAGTACAGGAGGATTCAGTTGCCGAAATAGTGGCTGTTGAGGCAGATGCTACGGTGATACTTTTACTCGCCGTAGCTGTACAGCCATTGGCATCAGTGGCAGTCACTGAATATAATGTTGTTGAGGTCGGCGATACATTTTTAGGACCTACCCCGGTTCCTAAACCATTGCTCCACACATAAGAAAATCCACCACCACCGCCTGAGCCGGAAGCTGTCAAGTTGGCACTGCCGCCACTCACAATTAGGTCGTCATTGGGTGTACAAGAGGTTTCAGTAGCTGTCATACTTGCCGTTGGCGAAGGAGCCACTGTAATGGTTTTACTAACCGTATTGGTACAGCCATTGGCATCGGTTGCCGTGACCGTATAAGTTGTTGTTCCTGAGGGGGTCACTGTTTTACTCGTTCCGGTGCCCAAACCATTGTCCCAAGAATAACTTGTGCCGCCCGAAACCGTCAGATTGACACTTGCTCCGTTCAGTATTTTATCATCATTCGCTGTGCAGGAGTTTTCGGTTGCAGTCATCACTATGGTCGGTGCTGCCACAACTGCAATGGATTTGTTAGCTGCCGCTGTACAGCCCATTAAGTCTGTTACTGTTGCTGTATAAGTTGTTGTAGCCGTCGGTGCGGTTGCTTTTGTTGCGCCCGTACCCAGACCGTTATTCCATGAATAGGTATAACCGCTATTAGCAGTCAAGTTAAATCTTTGATGCGAGGCACCGGTATAAGCCGCAAATTGCAAAACAGCCGCATCAGCAACACTGGCGTTGGCTATTTCGAGCCCCAAACTATTGTAAGAATTCGTGATGCTGAATTGACCACTGCCTACATCCGTCACGTCCCATTGAGTCGAAAGTCCATTGACGACATTTTGCTCAATCGGGGTTGTTTCAACACTGGCATTATTACGCGGATATAAAAATAATTTGCTACCCACATTTTGAATGTAATAACGACCGTTTGTGATAGTACTCACCGGTTTACCCGTAGTTGTTGATATAAAAACCCATCTTTGGTTATTAGTAGAAGTGGCTGTTCTTTGCACAATATCGGCTCCTGCACTGGTGCTTGAACCTGAAACTTCAATATTTTTACTTGAATGAGCAGGAATTATGCTGAAATAAGCATTTGTGCCACTTGCAGCCGAAGCGGTTAAGTTGACAGTACCACCACCTATTACCCTATCATCATTCGGGGTACAAGAACTCTCGGTTGCTGTCACCGTTTCGGTAGGTGCATCAACGACAAATATGGTCGTTGATGCCGTAGAAACGCACAGTGTAATACTGGTTACGGTTACAGTGTAGGTCGTAGTCGTTGCTGGAGTGACGGTCTTAGAAGAACCCGAACCTAATCCATTATTCCAAGAATAGAAAAGCCCGCCACTTGCCGTTAATGAGACACTTGACCCGCTTGTTACCATTTTATCGTTGCTGGTACACGATGTTTCACTAACAGATATAAGCGGAGCCGGAAGGCTAATAGCTTCGAAAGTCACAATATTGGATTGGGCTTCTTCATTAAAGTAGCCCGATGTGATTTTGGCGATATTGGTCACTGTTCCACATTGAGTCACCCTGACTCTGAATGTAATAACGGCAGAATCGCCGGGGCTGATTACCCCATTATAAAGCGTCTGTGTTGTCGAATTAATAAAATCACCGCCAGCAACCGCAAATCGAGTTTTACTTGACACATCTGGCACCGTAGTATTATTTATTTTGGTTGACCCCAAAACGTAGGTAGTATTGGCAGGAATCGTATCCATCAACTTAATATTACCTGATGAGATATTGCCTTCGTTTTTCACTACTATTCTGTATTCAATCACATCACCTGAAGTAATAGATGTACTTGGAAAACCACTAACCTTTGTATATGATTTTGTAGGGATTAATAAAGGGTCATAAAAAGGGAAATTACAACTCATATAATC
The DNA here is from genome assembly GCA_031424115.1 of Saprospiraceae bacterium. Lineage (GTDB taxonomy): Bacteria > Bacteroidota > Bacteroidia > Chitinophagales > Saprospiraceae > JAAFJT01. Next base: position 6,122 of record JANPGW010000459.1, read on the forward strand.
CGATGTTCCGGCTGCTGCTACAGAATTTACCTTTGTCGTAGCAAGTGTCTCCAAGTCAATATAATAAACATCTGTCGTAGGGTTAGAGCCACTAGTACCATTATTTCCTGACACGTAACATTTATTATCCGAGCCGAAAGCGATGGCAGTAATTTGACTCATGGGTAAAGTCAACTTTCCAAGATACACCACTGTCACACCTCCACTGCTATTGAAAAGGGCTTTATAAAAATGACCGGTATTGGTAATGACATAACCATTGCCTCTATAGTCAAAAACAAAATCTCCACCACCATTGCTACTGTTAATAGTTGGAGCAGTAGAAGGATAATAAGTAATCGGTGAAATCGTTGAAACAGTGCCTCCTAAACCATCGGCATTGGGCTCATACGATACCCATTTGGTGCCATAAGAACTAATGAAATAAGACTTTTGGTCAATTGGGTTGTAGCCCGCTCTATTATAATTTTCAGCCACCGAAAAACCCGGTAAACTGGCACCTGTATTCACGCTTGAACCTGAACTATTCATCGCGTAAATGGGAATGGGGCTGGTAGTCAGGATATTTTCAGCGTAATACATTTTTTTATGTAATGTATCCCAAGAGATAGCGGCTGTTTCTACGGAGAGATTGGTGCCGAATTGAGCACCATATTGACCCGTTGTAATATTAAGTGGTCTTAATTGGTTTCTTGAAAAAGTACTGGTCGTACCTGAAACTGAAAAAACGCTACCACAATCGCACGCCGGAGAAGTCGCTAAATTATTAACCATTAAAACTGTATCCGTAGCCGGGCATCCACTGGCGGTAATTGTCCAGATGAGACTCGTTGTCGTTCCTGCGGGTACACCCGTTACTGTTGATGTAGGGCTCGTCGGTGCAGTGACAGTTCCGACACCACTTAAAACACTCCAAATACCGCTCCCTACTGAGGGGGGGGTTGCATCCAATATAAAATTTGCATTATTGCACTGATAAATATCTGTACCTGCATTGGCAGTCGAACCGGGGACTGTAATGTTCATCGCATCGGTAGCCGTGCAGCCTTTACTATCTGTTACGGTAATTGTATAAGTACCTGATGTATTCGGGAAAACTTTATTAGAACTGCTTAAAGTACCGGCAGTAGATAGTATGCCATTAGGGATAGTTTGTTTGGAGATACCGGAACTGGCGTATCTAACGTTTAAACCCTTATCATCATCATCACCTCGATGGAAATACTGTACCTCAATAAAATGTACACCTGCAGTTAGGTTTACTGCACCTGATTTTTCTGTCAAATCATGTACACCATCATTATTAACAATCAAGATACCATCAATGTACAGCTTACTGCCATCACCGGATTGCGCATAGAAAGTATAAGTATTTGCTACTGAGATATTAATATGTCCCCAAAATTTTGCAGCATAATAATTCGAGCTTGGGATTGATGAAATATTAAAATTATTCACCGTGCCCGTAGATACTGGGGTCAATGATGCGAAATTGGGCAAGGTTGACCAAGTGCCGGTATAATAGGCATAATTCAAGCCTGCCGTAGAACTTGACCACCGATAATAATAAGGTGCTGTACCGCCGCTTGCCGTCGCTGTCAATGTCGTATTGCTGCCTTGACAAACGGTTCTATCCGTACCGGCATTGGCAACAACCGCACACTGTGCATTCCCCTTTATCTGGAAAGAAAATAGGGAGAAAAAAAATATTGTTAAACCTAAAAATAAGTTTAATTTTTTTTCAAAAAGGTTAAGAATTGATAAGCGGACTTCTTTTTTGATCATGGAATTTGGTCAGTTAAGTAAGTTTTCTCATTTAGTTTTAATACTTAAAAAGTATTATATATTTCGTTCAAATAGGTTATTTAACACACGTCATTTTAAATGCATATTCAAGTTGTTATATCTCGTTGAAATCAATACAATCAATTGATATTTAAATAATTATAATTATATAAAATTTAATATGTTTTTATGAAAAACACCCCTCTTTTTGCGGTATTGCTTGTCATTACTATTCTCCTTTTAAAAACGGGGATGGGCGTTATATGCTGCAATAAAAAATTATCGGTGGCATAACCTATTGAGGGTATCAAATATTCTACCAAATTTGGGGTAAAAAGTGACTGCAATTAACCTATTAAGGGTATTTTTAATAAGGATTGGGGCATTATACTGAGGGGGTGGTTTCGTTGATTGAAACCACCCCCTCGATATAAAATACAACGATTTCATATAAAAATTGAGACTGCGTTCAAAAGGGCATCGCCCTGACAGTTCGGTAGCTAAACCCCGATGTTGAGAACCTGTCGCGGCATAGCCGCATAAGAATTAATTGTTATGCGGCTATGCCGCGATATAAAATGATAATTTGTGGATATTTCTACCGAACTGTCGGGGCGATGCCCCTTTCTAAATGCCGTTAAATTTTTTACAAGAAAACCCTTTATTCCTCTATAATCTATGGATTATAACCCCCTCCCCCATCTCCAAAACTCGAAAAGGCACATCCATTTTCTTACATTCTGTTACAAATTTTTGGGAATCTTCGGTATTGAATTCAAACAAATCATAATGGTGAGGGATGACTAACGCCGCGCCAATGGCTTTTGCCAATTGCGCCGCTTCTTGCGGGTTCAGGTTGCCCGCTACTTTGCGTTCGGGCTTGTTGCCGTTGATGGGTAAAAAAGCAACATCAACGCTGTAAGGCTTGAGTATATCCACAATCCCCTCATACCACAGCGTATCGCCGGAGTGATAAACCCTATAACCGCCAAATTCGGCGATAAAACCCATAAAATGGCATTCCCCTTTTTCGTTGTACAATAACTCGTTATGTGCCGCCGGAACGCCCGTTATTTTAAAACCTTTATAAGCATAAGATAAACCGACATTCAAGCCAATCGGAAAATCTATGGTGCAGCCCAGTCTATCCACCACAAAAGCGCGATTGGCTTGGGGAATGATGAATTGTACATCGGTATTTTTCGCAAAAATGGGCAACAGTGTTTCGGCGTCCAAATGATCGGTGTGGTTATGGCTCGACGTGACGATGTCAATAAAATTCAAGGCTTCGGGAGACACGACCAATTCACTCATTCGGGTGTGGGGCTTATCGGTTGCCTGATATTTCACGGTCAACGAATCCGATAAATAAGGGTCAAAAAGCAGATGTTTCCCCTGCCATTTTATCAAAAAACCACTTTGAGCCAACCACCATATTTTAAACCCCTCTTCGCTGGTAAATGCGTGTATATCCTGAATCAAATCTTGGTTTTGCAACTTGGGTCGTATCAATTTTTTCATTTTTGGCTTTATTTTTCCCTCATTCGTTGGGCGGCTTTGCACATATTGCTGATTTTTTGCTTGGTTGCCCAACGAGCAGTTTGGGACATTCCACAGTCAGGTGCCACGGCTAATTTGTCAGCGGGTACGTATTTGAGGCATTTTTCAATCCGTTCCATGACATCTTCCACCGTTTCAATATAATAGCTTTTCACATCAATGACCCCAACAGCCACATCCATTTTTTCCGCAAATCGTTCTAAAAGATGGACTTCGGAAAAATTGAGAATCGTCATTTCCGAGTGTAATTCATCCACCGTCATATCCAAAAAATCGGGTAACATGGGCATAATCGTCTTTTTACCCACCGAACGCCCTTTATAATTGCCAAAACACAAATGCATCCCAATACGGGTTTTACCGACAATCCCTTGAACGGTTCGGTTAAAAATATCCACAAATCGTTTTGTGTCTTCTTTGTAGGCATAACAAGACATGGACGGCTCATCAATGCAAATCTCCCGTGCACCCGCTGCCACCAAATCTGCTAATTCTTTAGCAACTATCGGCAAAAGGGCTTCGGTTATTTCCCAACGGTCTTTATAAATGCCACCGGGCAACATCCGCCCCGACAAGGTGTAGGGCCCCGGAATGGAGGCTTTTAAGATTTTATCCGGTGGGGCTAACTGTTTTAGTCGGGTATATTCCTCGACCACACCCAAACCTTTGGGTGCCGTGAGCGATTCTACAATGGTGTGCTTGCCGCGTTGGTCATGCGCCGGAGGACCAAATTTTCTGGTTTCGGCGTGGTTAGGCTCAATGCCTTTGATAAAACCGTAAAAAGACAAGTTGAAATCAAGGCGCGTTTGCTCGCCATCGGTGATAACGTCTAATCCGGCAGTGACTTGATCGTGAATGGCATTTACCACGGCGTCTTCTATCATTTCTTGAATGTCCGCTAATCCAAATTTATCCAAATTTTCGGAAGCAAATTCCAACCAACTGGGTAAGGGCCATGAGCCGACAACGGTGGTTTTGATGGGTATGGGTTGCATTGTAATGGTTGATTTTAGATTGAATTTCTGAAGATACTGAGGGGGGTATTCTCACTCCGACACATAACTTGACACCCCTAATCTGGCATACATTTTCGCTATCCGATGCGCATGTTCGTCATAAGCCGCTTCAAAAAGAGCCGTTGCGCGTTCTGTTCCCACTACCGCACCCGCCGTCAACACTTTCGGCGGATGACCCGCTTGGGTGAGCAGATGCGCCAATTCCGCTTTGATGCTATTGATTATCAAACATGAGCCGACCGTTGAACCGGGCGACACGGGTGTATCCAAACCTTCGATATGAATCATCGCATCGCCCACCGGAGCACCCGAATCCAAAACAATTTCACAAAAATCTTGCACTTTCAATCCATCAGGTCTTTTACTATTGCTGGCTTCCGAGTGTTGTTTGGAAATAATTCCTACCGTTTTAATCCCTTTTTGTTGAAAAATTTCCGCCATTTCGATGGGCACCACATTGCAACCCGAAGAAGAAATAACCAGTGCGGTATCAGTTGACGACACGTCAAAATTTCTAAGAATCTTATCCGCCAAGCCCGACACATTTTCCAAAAACATGGCTTGTCTTTGCCCATTGGCGCCCACCACCAAGTTGTGGAAAGTCAACGATAATTCCACAATAGGATTAAAACCCGGAAAAGAACCATATCGGGGCCACATTTCTTCGACCATTATGCGGCTGTGTCCACTGCCAAAGACATGCACCATTCTGCCCGCCAGTATGGATTCCGCGAATAAAGCCGCCGCCGCCTGAATGTTGTTTTCCTGCTTTGCCACCGTCTGAATCAGTCCTTGACATTTTTCTAAATATTGCACCGTATAGCTCATTGTGTATTTTTTATGCGTGATAAAGCAAACCCTGCCGCGCCAATCGCTCCCGCCAAATCTCCAAAATGGGCTTGGCGGATAAGCGTTTTTTTACCAGCCGGTCTGAATTCGTATAAATCTATAAAGATTGCCAAGGGTTTGAACAAATCGTCGCCGGCAAGAGCAATGCCACCGGCAATAACCACCATTTCTGGCGAAAGCATATTAATCATAGAACTGATGGAAACCGCCAATTTTCGAACGGCATCCAACCACAACCACGTTGCATACACATCGCCCTTCCGATAGGCATTCAATAAGTCATGGGTGGTATCAAAACGCCCTTTTGACCTTCTTTTTAAAGAGTAATTGCCCATGGCGTACTCTAAGCTGCCCGGAATACCCAAAATACTTTCTTCGTCATCATCTACATTAATAGAAACATGACCGAGATGACCCGCCATTTGCGACAATCCTTGATACAAGTCACCATTGATGAGTAATCCGCCGCCCACGCCTGTACCCAACGTGAGCAAAATAACATTCTGACAACCTTTTGCGACGCCAAAACGAGCTTCTGCCATGGTCGCTGCGTGCGCATCGTTGATGACGTAAGTTGGATGGTGAAAATAATCTGCCCAAACAAAATTTTCCAAACCCGTCAATCGGTCGGGCATAAACGCAATGCCGCTGTTCTCTGCATTGGGCAAACCGGGCGCGGACAACCCAATAATGTCAATGGGTTGTAGCCAAAATGCTTTCAGATATTCCACCATCCTTAGCACATTTTTTCGCCATTTGCCATCGGGGTCATCTTGAGTAGGTATATAATGTTGCAACAAAATATCGCCTTGTTCATTGATTAATACCCCCTTGACATTTGTGCCGCCTAAGTCTATTCCAATTGCTAATTTCATCTTTTCACTCTAATATTGTCCTTCTGAAATAGTCCAACCGCCATCTACATACAGCGTTTGACCCGTGGTAAAACGCGAGCTATCCGACATAAAATAAATCGCCGCACCGTCCAAATCTTGCGGTTGACCGTTTCTGCCACCATCTAAGGGCTGCTTTGTTTTTATAAAATCCATGATCACCGTATCGTTACTCGCTCTTTCCGACATGGGCGTTTCGACCAAAGCTGGCGCTAAAAGATTGACCCTAATATTCGCCGAGGCATAATATGCGGCAATGGATTTAGTGAAACCAATTACCGCCGACTTAGCCGCCGCATAAGCATGGGTAACGAAAAATTTGGGCGAAGGCGAATGACCCAAAACAGAACCCATATTCAAAATAGTACCGCCCCTACCCTGCTCCAAAAACTTTTTCACCGCCGCTTGGTTAGAAAGCATCAAACTTGTGAGGTTCATCTCCAATGTTTTGTTCCAACCATCCAATGTCAAATCATGTAAGGGTCCGTCGCCAAATTTGCGACCGCTGCCACCTGCCACGTGATACAAACCATCAAAACCACCCCATTCTGACCAACAGCGGTCAATTGCCTTTTCAGCAGTCGTCGGCAGTGTAGCATCACCGATCATCACTCGGGCATTCTCCCCCAGTATTTGTTCAGCGGTCAAACAGCTTTCAACATCCCGACCGACGACCACCACCCGCGCATTTTCCCGAATGAAAGCTTTGGCAGCCGATAAGCCCAAGCCTGTGGTACCACCGATGATGACAATTGACTTATTAGTAAGCATGATAAATGGTCTAAAAAATGATTGATTGATACGCTCCTACCGTTTTGTTTTTTTCCCAACGGACTTCTTTTTCTTCCCTTTTTTGGGATATAGACAAGTGGTATTATCCGATTTCACAAAATACGATTTGTAATTTTTAGCCATGGAGTCGGTACAACCGCACAAATTAACCACTTCTACCTTGCGAAAATCAATCGGATGGCTTTCACTTTGCAACGAAATGTACCCCTCAGTAAGCGGCATTTCTTTAACCATTAATTGAGGGTCGTGACCGCTCACATTGCCACCGCCGATTTGTGGTTTGCGGTATTCCAAAACCAATTCACCATTCACATAATGGCGAATCAAAGAATCGCCCAAAACCTCCACCTCTGCCCTCACCCATTGGTCACCATCGAATGTTTTGGATGTGGAACTGATACAGTGCCGGGTATCAAATTTATCGTGATACACAATATTTGTCCCCGGCGTGCAGACATTGCACGTAGAACGCTCCCCTTTGCCCAAGCCGCCTAAAAGTTGAACCTCAATGGAAATCGGAAAATCTTGGTCTTTGCCCATGCTTTCCGGCGTTTGGCAATGCAACATAATGCCACTGTTCCGTGTTGCCCAACCGGGCCCGTTTGTGGCTTGCTCACCGACAAAACGATATTCGGTAGCAATACGATAATATGACATTTTTTCTTTGTAAAAAATATGTCCAAACCGTTCATCAAAAGAGGGATATGCGTCATACCGCACTTTCATCAAGCCGTCCTCGACTCTGAATGTGTTGCCAAAATTGTCATTCAAATTATAATTTCGGATTTTCACTTGCCAGCCGTCAAGATTTTTACCGTTAAAAATTTGTCGCCAGACCATCTTGTCTGATTTTTGAGCGAAAGCGAGAACGGGCAAAACCCATAACAACAAGGTTATTTTCTTCATATTGTTTTCTTTGAAATGGTGAAAATTAAGATTCACGAAAGTATTGAATATTCTGATATTATCCAATGTTCTTTTTGGGAGAATCAGGGTTTAATTATAAAAACCGTAAAAACATTTTTACGGTTTTACTGCAAAAAATAAAAACAGCAAAACATTTTTAAGTCAAAACATTTTGCAGTATATTTGCAACAGGGTTTAATAAGCAGAAAAAAGGATGAACGGCTTGAACCAGTCATGACTGGATTGGTTTAAAAAGCCATTTAAATGGGATTTGAGGCGATTTTAGTTAGCAGATGTCTGTTTTATTGTTTCAAGAACCAATACCCCTCACATCAAAGAAATATTCGAATTGTTATTTTGATTCATTTTAATAAAAAAAGCTGTTTTGTGTAAAAACATTTTTACTGCAAAACATTTTACAGTAAAACCGTATGATAATTTCAGTAACTTCGCTTAAAGGCGGGGTGGGAAAATCCACCATCACCCAAAATTTAGCCGTTTGCTTTGCTCATTCGGGCTACAAAGTTTGCATTGCCGACTCAGATGCCAATCAAAGTGCTTTAAGGTGGTCGAGTCTCAGAGGAGAAGATTTGCCCAAAATTCCGGCATTCGGCACCCCCGAAAAAACGCTTGCCGCCAATGTCAGACAACTCAATGAAGACTATGAAATCGTGCTGATTGACGGCACACCCTCATTGGATAGGATTGCCAGTAAAATTATTTTGTTTGCTGACTTATTGTTGATTCCTATTTTGCCCAGTGGCTTGGATATGTGGGCTTCCGAACAATTTTTGGAGCGCCTTGCCGACGCGCAGGCTGAAAGAGGCAAACCTATTCCGGCGTATTTTATCCTCAACCAATACCAAAGTAATGTCAACTTGAACCGTGAAGTGAAAGAAGTATTAAGTGAAACCGGCATTCCAGTTCTACAAAACACCCTCCGCCCTCGAGTCGCCTACCGCGAAGCCGTCATAAAAGGTCTGGGTGTTTATGAGTTCAAAGACGATAAGGCACGCGCCGAATTTGTGGATTTATACAACGAAGTATCCGAAATCTTGAAAAAAATATAATCATGGCAGATAAAAAATTAGGCTTAAAAGAGACAATGAAACTTGCGCCCAGGGTAGAACTCAAAAAAAACGAACCTGACTTGCAAGCGACTGAACAAATAGTTGAAAAACTGCACCGCGAATTAACGCCCGAACCGGAACAAGTGGCTACCGTAGATATGAAACGTATTACGCTCGACGTGCCGATAGACCTGTACAAAGGCATGAAAATGAAAGTCTTCGATAACGGCATCACTCTAAAAAGATATATTCTCAGTCTTGTCGCAAAAGACTTGGGGAAATAGCAAGGGCTATACTGAGGGGTATTACTTAAAAACATTTTTACTGTTTGCAGTAAAAATGTTTTTTTTTATTGTGTAATTGCTGCGTAAAAAAGGCTTAAAACAGAGTGCCGCCGCGCCGTGGTGCAAAAAAAACAATATTGTAAATACATTTTTTTAATAAAAATACAACAACAAAATATCTATTTAGAGGCGTCTTGTTATGTTGTTGTTATATGTTTTTAACTTGTTTTTATGTTATATTGTTTTAGCGTTTTAATTTTAAGTGTTAAAAACGTTATAATTATTTGGTTATCAATGATTTATATATATCAACTATGACAGAATACGGAAGTTACTATGACAAATAACGGAACGTACTATGACAGAATACGGAAGTTATTATGACAAATAACGGAACGTACTATGACAAATAACGGAGGTTACTATGACAGAATACGGAAGTTACTATGACAAATAACGGAACGTACTATGACAAATAACGGAGGCTATTATGACAGAATACGGAAGAATCTATGACAAATACTTGGCTGGTGTCATAATAAAATTTATATTTGCTACTATGGACAAACAAGAAAACATAAAGAAAAAAACGGGCGGCTCGGACAAACACCTGATCGTGAAGTCCAATACCTTGATGGAAGGTAAATTCAAGTTCAAACTCTGGGAGATGCGCCTGTTTGAAATGATGATCAGTATGATTGGACGCGAAGATACGGAGTTCAATCGACAACGCCTGTTCTTTAGTGACTTAGTCAAATTCTTTAATACTTCTGATAATAACGACTACCGCCTCATCAAAGAAGCCGCCGAATCTCTGGCGGATAAACGCATTTACATCAATTACACGGATGATAAAGGCAGAAAACGCACGGCTAAATTGGCTATTTTCCCGACGGTGACTTATCCGGACATGGAAGATAGAGATACCTACGATTCGTACGTAGAACTGGAGTTTCACACGGATTTGAAGCCCCACTTGCTGAGTTTACAAAGTAACTTTAAGAGTTATGACATCCGCAATATCAGTCAGATGCGAAGCGTGTATTCCATTCGGATGTTTATTTTATTGAAAAAATACGAAAAACTCGGTAAAAGAGAGTTCAAACTGTCCGATTTGAAAGAAATTTTGCTGGAAGACGATACAGATGCCTCGGCGGCTGACGATTCCGCACCGTATAAATTGTATGCGGATTTCAAACGGCGGGTGATTTTGAAACCGCAAGAAGAATTGAGTCGATTTTCGGATATACGATTCGAGTTTGTAGAGAATAGAGTGGGTAGGAGGGTGGAGAGTATCACTTTTCATATTTTTCCGAATCAACCGGAGGAAAACCGCAAATTGCCGCACCGAATGCGCAGTTTAAGAACCAATCCGCCTTCGGAATCTACGCCAGAGCAAGTCATTGTGGTAAACGAACCAATGGCACCCACGATAAACATTAACCCTAATAATACGGCTAAAACAACGAATCAAGCAGATGTTCTTTATTTAGAGCTTGAAGCGCAGGTTGTGCGCCTTTTTGGGGTCAGCCCACGCGCTTTTATGGAAATTATTGACCACCACTCCGAAGAAAATATCCGACAAGCGGCTCGGGTAACCGAAAGAGCACAGAAAGAGGGAAAAGTCAAAAATGCCGCCGGTTTTTTTATTGATGCTGTTAAAAATGGTTATACGGATGCCGATGAAGAAAAATTGCGCCGCCGCCAATCTACCGAGATCAAAAGAAAGCATTTGGAAAAACTCAAAGCAGACGCTGAACGGCTTTTGGAAGAAAAAACGGTGAAAGTCAATGACCGCATCCGCACGCTTGTTTCAACTCAATCTCACGTGACAGATGACGCTATCGAACATGTCAATGTCGAATACAGTATGATGATTGAAACCATTGCCAAGCAAAAGGGTAGGGCACTAACCATTGAAGATTACCGACAAGATGATATACTGAGGGGGTTGGTTATTGGCACAATTGTGCGCCTCAACCGTCCTGAATTTGAAGATATTTTATCTTATTACGAACCTCGGTTGTCTGATTTACAAAAAGAGATGAAAGAAATATTGGTGACGCTTAAGTAAGTTTTTGGTTTTTAGGGTGTCGTTTTTAGTTCACTCGTTGGGTGTTTAGATATAGAATAAAACATTTTTACTGCAAACCGTAAAAATGTTTTTGCATTTTGCAGTATTTTTTGGATAAAATGTGATTTGACAGATTATGAATAATGTAATGAATATCGGTTTGTTTGTGTTGTTGACGCTTATTTGGGGCAGTTCATTTATATTGATGAAAGAAGGATTGGTTATGCTGACTGCTTATCAGGTGGCAGCATTGCGGATTTTCAGTGCGGGCTTGGTTTTGATGCCCATAGCGGTGCGGTCGTTTCGACAAATTCCGAAAGATAAAATTTTCACCATCATCCTTTCGGGTACATTGGGTAGTTTTATTCCGGCATTCCTTTTTTGCGTCGCGGAAGAGCGTATTAATAGTTCTTTAGCCGGCATTTTAAATGCTCTATCACCACTTTTTGCCATTTTGGTGGGCGTCTTATTTTACCAAATGAAAACAAGCCCGCAGAAAATTGGGGCTGTACTCATCGGTTTTTTAGGTTTGTGCTTATTGTTTGTATCTAAAGACGGGTTTACGTTTGATGGGGATATTATGTATTCGTTGCTCATTGTGGTGGCGACGGTGCTTTATGGATTTAACTCCAATCTTCTCGCGCGGCACTTAGGCAACATCGGTTCTATCAATATCGCGGCGGTAGCCTTTTCAACTTTGGCGATTCCGGCTTTCATCATCCTTTTATTAACCGGTTATTTCAATGGCTCTTGGTCGAATCCGGCTTTTTTAAGAGCGACTTTCGCCTCGGCTATTTTGGGAATAGTGGGTACTGCCATAGCACAGATTCTGTTTTATATGTTGCTCAAACGAACCAACGTTCTTTTTTCTTCGATGGTCACTTATACCATTCCTTTTGTGGCTATTTTATGGGGCGTTTTATACGGTGAGACCATCACGGCATTACAAATAACGTGTTTGGGGATTATACTTTTCGGGGTGTATTTTGCGAATCGTCGGGTGAAAGAGGGATGAATATTATTTATGTTTAGCGATTTATGCCAAAATCTCTCTGATTTTATTTTTAATCCGGACACTCAATTGAGGGTGAAAAGCATTTTTTTCATCAAAATAATCGGCTTTTTCGTCTCTAATCATGTAAGGCGGGTGGTGCAAGGGGAACTGCATAGGCACAGTAGCCATATTAGCCCATTGGTGCGCAGCGGCAGAGGTATGGGTAGCATCGGTATCAAAACCGATGTTAGATACTAAATTAGCACAAGGATTGATGCATAAGCCGGCATGGATAAAGCAAGCAAAAGTAAATTGGTAATCCCAAGTATCTTGATTGCCAGATTGTACCTTTTTGAAGGTGTTTTCCCATTTTTTTGCGGCTACTTTGTCTTTAAAAATGTCATAGAGATAGCCCTTTTCCAGTATTTCGGGCAATAAAGTCATTTCTGCATCGTACAAATTCCACACTCGGCGCCAAGATGCCCAACCCCAAATTTGGTTGTAACGCGTAAAATAGTAGCTATAATCACTGCGCAATTTGTCTTTTTGATAATTATCGCCCGATATCATCATGATTCTGTCATCATGCCGGTATTTCTCCAAAAGTTCGGCACAAAACGGAAAAAAACTGGGGTCAGGTAAGCAATCATCTTCTAAAATGATGCCTTCGGGTTCATTGTCAAAAAACCATGAAATAGCGGACGAGACAGCATATTTACAACCTAAATTTTTGTCCCTGAACAAAGTTTTCACTTCACAGTCCCAGTTGATATTGTCCAAAACAGTCGTTCTTACTGTTTGGCATAAAACAGCCTCTTCTTCTCTGCCTTCTCGAGGCCCGTCAATGGCAAAATAAAATTTCGAAGGCATTACATCCTTGATAGCGTCAAATACACGTCGAGTTTGATTGGGTCTATTGAATGCCAGTAATAAAATCGGGACGTCAAATCTCATATTATTTATCTTAAAAATGATACTAAAACGAGCTAAGTTTCTACGGATACTGAGGGGGGATAACAGTACTATTTTATATACTTTTTTTACAGAGATAAATCATTTCATCGGGAAAAAAACCAAATTTGAATTGTTCTTGTGGCGTAAAAGATGTTACATAATCGTCTTCTTTCACAATAAATCCCGCTTTCGCTAACCTCTCTTTATAATCTTTTCCGTACCACCTTACATGGTCGCTTTGACCAAAAGCGATTGTGCGAGCTTCCGGCGAGGTAATAGTAAAATCTTCATATGTTGTCTCTCTTTTATAATCAATCGGCACTTGAAAAATACCCCAACCATTGGGTTTAAGCACTCTTAGGCACTCTGTCATGGCTAAATGATCATTTTCAATATGTTCAAAAACATGATTGCACATGATAACATCAAAGTAGTTGTCCTCAAATTGGATATTGGTAATATCAACTTTTACCACTTTGACAATATTACAATCATCATACACTTCCGGAAAAAAATCACATGGGACATATTCATCAATATTTTTCATTTTTATAAATATGTCGTAATAGGCTTTTTCGGGACCGAAATGCAACACTCTTATGTGGGGTTTGGTGAAAAAATCTGTTTTTTCGGTCAAATATTTGAACACTAAGCGATGCCGCTCGACCGAATCACAATTGATACACAAAGCATTTTTGCGAATGATATAACCGGTCGGTATGAATTCGCGGTAAGTGCTGTTACATACGGAGCAAACCACGGCATCCCCTTTATATTCTACCGCAAGTTTTCTGTTTTGGTTCTTTTGACGATATTTTACGTAAAGTTTATCTATACTATCAGGTACGAATGACCTTATTAATGACTTAATCATGATTATTATTTAAATTATTTAATGATAGAAACAGCCAAAAAGTATAACTGAATGACCAAATTTTAATTGTGCCTTATGCGCCTCAATACTGAGGGGGGGTATCAACTGGTTTTTTTAATAAAAAATGCTTTTTAAACAGATGAAACAACTGTTTATAATCAGAAGGACTCACTAAAACAGCTTTGACATAATCTTTTAAAGGCAAATTTATCAAACCTTTATAAAAGACATACCATGCTGGAACAAACACTATAATAAGTAAAACATTTAATGAGATTAAAATGCCAATCACATCAAACATTGACCCAAGATAGAGCATAAAAGCCGTTATAAAGAGCATAAATATATTCCATTTCAAATCCAAATCAGTGCGTCCGGTGGCTATCAAAAGGCTACCAACGGGATTATTGATAGAACGCAAATACATATAAACGCAAAACAGTCTTAATATGACAGCACATTGCTCATAATGCGCTCCGTACATAACGCGAATCAAGAGGTCTGAAAAAACAAACATCAAGAGGTAAATGACCAAATTGACGGAGGAAGTCATTTTTATCAATTTTACGTAAGAATCCTTGAGTTGCTCTTTACTGTTTTGCATAATTGCTAAAACCGGCGAAGCCACTTCGGTTATAATAGGATTGATAAAGGCAATGGGTTTCACGGCTAATTGTTTGGCCAAATTATAAATCCCCAACTGCTCCGCGCCCAACATTTTGCCGATAATCAACACATCTAATTCTTTTGAGCAATAATTAATTATTTGCCCGCCCATTTGGTAAACACCTATTCTCAGAAAAGGGTACGTTTCTTTTAATGAAAAATGAAAACGCACTCTGTTTCTTTTAAAACCTAAATACAGAAAAAGAAGGTTATAAACCGCAAATTGGGCAATGGTAGAATATGCTAAAGCATAAACACCCAAACCATAGATAGCTAATACAACCGCTACAATCAATGAGAAAACAACCGCTATAATTTCTATCACTGTGATAACATAAAAGTTCAACTCTTTCTGATACACTATATTGAATTGCCGACCGATAGCACTCAAAATAAAATTGATGGCTACCAAGGGCACAAGAAGACTCAATTCAGGCTCTTTGTAATAAGAAGCAACCCACGGCGCCGCCAAAACCGCAATAATATATAACAAGATTGACACCATGAAATTGAGCCAATAGAGGCTGCTGTATTCTTTTTCATTGATATTTTGCTTATGTAAAATCGCGGTACTGACGCCCATATCCATAAACAAATCCGCAAAACCGACGATGAAATACACAATAGCCATCAAGCCAAAATCCGCCTTGTCCAAAAATCTTGTCAATATCGAAATCCTTAAAATGCCTACTCCTATATTTATAAACTTGGCAAGTGTCACCCATTTTACGCCCGTCGAAGCTTTATCTGCTAAGTTTGTCATTCAAATGTATATTTTTTTAAATGTGGCTTTTTTATAACTCCACTCGCATCAGTGTCAATAATCTTTTTTTCTCCACTTCCCAACTGAATTCTCTCAATGTTCGTTCCCATGCTTTATATGCCATCGCTTGGCGCAATGCATAATTTTCGGCTAATTTAACAATATTGGCAGCCATGCCTTGCACGTCACCTTCTTGCACCAAAAAACCATTTTCACCATCCACAATGCAGTCAGGGATGCCAGCATGATACGTGGAAACGATGGGTAAACCGGATCCCATTGCCTCCAAAAATGTTACCGGTAAACCTTCTTCATCACCTGACACCACATCAACTGTGTTATGACAAATGAAAAAATCGGCTTTATTCATAAACTCAATGACCACATTATTGGGTTGAGCCCCGTGAAAAGTCACTTTATCCTGCAAATTAAATGCCCGCACAAAGTCTATGGCAGCACCTAACATTTCGCCGCCGCCGATATAATCTAAGTGCATATTAGGCACCGTTTCAAGGGCTTTCATATAAGAGGCTAATGTCAAAATAGGCGATTTTTTGCCGACCATGCGACCTGACGCGACCAACCGCACCAAAGGATTATTCTCTCTTGGGCGGAACGTTTTGGGCACATCCGGACAAGTGGTGATGGTATGTATCTTATGTTTGTCAATGCCGATTTTTACCAACCTTTCTTCCACAAAAGTACCTTCATTAATGACCCCCTCAGTATGGTTGAGTATTTTATACTCTTTAATCCATTTGTCATTTCTCAGATTTTCGGAAATATCATAGCCGTAAGAATGAGCATAATAAGGTATTTTTATCTGGTTGAGAATATTGACCCATTTGCACGCGTATTCCAAATATTCGCCTAAAGCATAACCGACATTGTTTTTTTTCAAAAAAGATTTAATGCGCCATTCATCGTAGTTAAAAGGCAATTTAAACCGTTTTATGATGAATTTGATCATTAAACTCGTGTTATCATTGGTCAAAAACAAAATAGGGCATTCCGGAAACCAATTACCTTTAGCGTCCGACTCAGCAACGACCACCATTCTGTCAGGCGGTAAGAGTTCGGTATGCTTTTTAATAAAAGTCTCACTGATTACCCCCACGCGAGGGCAAAATATGGCTATTTTTTTCATTCACTATGTATTTTATCCTACGATTTTAACCACTTTATTTGACCTTTTTTGCCAACACAATATTGCTCAAATACATATCTATTCTATTAGGGAATAAAAGGCTTCCTAATAATCCTGTTATATTTAAAAAAACAATAAAAAGCGTCTGAATAAAATCAAAGAAGGAGCGCAACGGCTTAAAAATCGGTAATTTCCGCATCAAAACATCGGTTTTAATGGACATAAAATCAGCCCAATACACGGTTCGAAGTTGCGCCAAAGCAGTCCTAAAATTTCCGCCTTTTTTAAAAAAGACGATTTCAAAACCGGCTTTTTCCAATTCATGTTTTAGGGCGAATTGCGTGTAACGAGCATAATCATAGGGAATCTCATGTTCAATCCAAACAAAAGGGCAGGTCAAAAACAACTGCCCGCCCGTTTTTAACACGCGATTGAGCTCTTGTAACAATTCGGGTAAGTTAAAAACGTGCTCAAATACTTCGGTAGCCATTGCACAATCAAACTGCCCATCTTCGAGAGGAATGTTTTTACCGTCGTAAAAAATATCTATCGGTTCGCCTTCGTGGCTATGCCCAGGATTTTCAAAATCAACGCCGATGTATTCCGAGACTTGACCAAATAATGACTTATAGGGCTTACTGCCGCAACCAAAATCCAATAATTTACCCCTTGCAGTCTCAGCATAATCTCTCACCGCAGCCACTAAAATGCCCCGTATGAAATACCTTGAATGCCCAATTGACGGCTTAAAATCCGCTGATATTTTTTTCATAATACACTTCTGAATGATGCCTTTTACACAAAAAAACTATAAACTATTAAAATAACCCATATATTCCTCCGCATACGCCGTTGCCATATTGCCTTCGTTCGGTTTGGGTTTGCCGATAAAATGGACGAAAAGCGGTTTTTGGAAAGCTTTTATGATATCCCACCAACCGAATGCCTTTCTGTATCTTTTGATATAAGTGAAAATGTTATAACTGAAATATTGAATAGCAGACGGAAAATTCCAAAACAAGGGCAATTTTTGATAACCAATTTCTGAAAAAACGACATTAAAAGCATCTTGATCCACGTATATCAAATCTTTTTCTCTTGTGACGGACACTTCCATGAGTCGTTGAGTGATATTTTGTTTTTGCCATTTCACACAATCTATCAACAAAACCCCTGAATTGAAATAATTATAATTTTCAGGTAATTTTAAGTCTTTGTTAAACAGTCTATTATTGACATCAGGCACAGCTGCTAACGTATAATGACCCAAATCTGTTGCATATAGTTGAGCAATATCCGTCCGAATCAAAATATCGGTATCTATATAAAGGGCTTTATCAACCTTGAAATCGCCAATCAAAAATTTAAAACGCCCGACTTTAGAAATGTGAGGTGTATCGAAAGGCAAGTCGGTTATGAAATCAGATTCATGAATGTGGTGAAAAGACACGTGAAAATGCGGGGCGTCTTTTAAAAGGTGTATTGTATCGGTTTTGCTCGAATCGGATATTTCATTGTATAAAATAAAAATGCGGTAGGACAGGTCTTTTCTGGAATGAGCCAACAGCATGACAAGCGTAACGTGTAGGCTTTTTAAGTTTTGCTCGTCGGTCACTAAAAAAATATTGACTGTTTTATCCTGCATTTTAAATGGCTTTAAATCAGTTAATGTATAAGATTACTCATAACTTGACCGCAAAATTAAGAATGCCTTTGATTTATGGGCTGAATGTTTATTATAAATTTTAATATTTTAAAATGAAATTATTAGATACTGTTTTCAATCCCGAAAATTTTCGCCAACAAGCGCACGAATTGGTGGATATCCTCGCCGATTATTTGCGCGACGCCCAAAACGAAAAACTCAAAACGATTGATTGGGTCGAGCCTGAAGACAGCCTTGCCTATTGGCAAACCGATTTTCAGAAACCGACCGTGAATAATCCAAACGAGTTGTTCAAGGATGTCATAGCACGTTCCAATCATTTGCACCATCCGCGCTATGTCGGACATCAGGTGTCAACCGTTGCCCCCTTGGCGGCACTCACGGGTTTGGTGACGGGTATGCTCAATAATGGTATGGCGGTGTATGAAATGGGCATGGTCTCGAACCCACTCGAACGCATCGTGACGGATTGGTTAATCCGTAAAATGGGCTTTGATACTGAGGGGGGTGGCTTGTTGACTTCGGGCGGAACG
>JANPGW010000460.1:0-4534 GCA_031424115.1 Saprospiraceae bacterium
CTAAATAGGTAATTGACCAACTGAGGAAGATTTTTACAAGGTTTCGGGTGATAATTGATGAACATTCAGACTTAATTTAACGAGGTTTAAGGCGATATACAAGCAAAATTAGTCAAAAATTGGCAAAATACTGAGGGGGGGTGTCCTATTAAACTTCTTCAAATTAAGAAGAAGAGAGTTTCGACAAAAAATAAACAAAACAAAAGTTTAAGACATATGGAGACTAAAGCCGGAATACAAACCTTCTATGCTTCATCAAAGGAAGAATGGCGAAACTGGTTGAATAACAATTGCCAAACACAGAAAGCAGTAAGTTTAATTGTTTATCATAAAAATAGCAAAATGCCCAGTGTTCATTGGCATGATGCTATTGAAACGGCACTTTGTTACGGATGGGTTGACAGCAAAGCTAATAAGCGAGATAAAGAAAGTTGCTATTTGAAATTCACGCCACGAAATCCGAAAAGTAAATGGGGAAAAAAGAATAAAGAAAGGGCTGTCAAGATGATAGAGCAAGGCTTAATGACAAAATATGGTCAGCAACTAATTGATATTGCCATAAAAACAGGAAAATGGGAAACTGAACAAATTTAAGGTTCTGTAAGGTATATTTAAAATTGAACAAGGAATCGTCCATTCCTGTCATGCCTTCCCTGTAATATTCAACAATCGGCACAGAAGGGCGAAAAATGGAACTTGCCAGTATTTTGGTTTTTTGAAAAAATGTAGGCGGTGTTGTCACTCCTTTTTTGCCTTCATCCGTTGCCGAAAAAGTGTGATATGCTTCGGTGTATTGCTGTCTCAACATAGCCGCTTCTTCACGGGTAATCCTTTTGGTATTGACCTTTGATGGGGTTGGTAGAAACGCCAAAACCCATCCAGTAATAAAAATTGCACCCACTAAAGCAACAAGAGTGTACAAAACCTTTCTAAACATTTTTTCTTCATATCTATCACTTTTAATTGAAGCGAAAGGCTGTAAGGAGTATTATATTCATTTACTTTTGTTTTGTAGGTTAAACAATTAGATTCAGCGACACAATAATAATTGAAAAGAACAGCATTCCTACTATGTCCCTTTCAATATTATTCAAACTATTTTGTCCTGCTCATTGCATGCCTATAAGGCGGATTAAAGATACCCCGTTCTTGAAAGTGTTCAGTTTTGCATGATACCCGAGTGTTGTTCTATAATGGACAGAAGAACACTCTGAACAACGGGTTACGCTTATTCGACCTCTACTTTGTTTGAAAATTATACGGCACGTACCCTTGCCATTTCCAAGGAATGCACGTGTTACCGATTAAGGTTTCTATAAGTGCTTGGAAAATTTTTTCGCCATTTTCACTATTGGGCAAAATAATGATGGCAATGCCTTTGTCAATAAAGTTAATATTATAATTCCGCCAAGAGCCGCCATTCCCTTCTTTAAAAAACGCTTTCCCATATGGGCATTTCAGAAGACCCCATCCCAAACCGTAGGACAAGCGAATAGCGTCATATTCAGTTGTTGTTGCTTCGGTAATTGGCGGAAACTGCGTTATGGAGTGAATGGC
Source organism: Saprospiraceae bacterium (assembly GCA_031424115.1). Classification (GTDB taxonomy): domain Bacteria; phylum Bacteroidota; class Bacteroidia; order Chitinophagales; family Saprospiraceae; genus JAAFJT01. Next base: position 1,558 of record JANPGW010000460.1, read on the forward strand.
AATTTGTGGCGACAACATCTCTTTGTAACTTTTTCGGCTGAGACCTTTTTGCTGCATGACATTCTCTATAAACCTTGCGTAATCAGCGATAGTAGTGACCAAAGATCCGCCTGAAACAGGCTCGGTGCGTTTTCTTTTTTTGTCAATAGCGCCGTTATCCATATGTCCCACCGCTACGTTATCATCACCAAATGAATCGTGCCAGGTATAGCCGGTTCTTGTCATGCCCAATGGTTTGAATACTCTATCAATAGCCAATTCTTCGACATTTTTTTGGGTCATTTCTTCAATCACTTGTTGTAGCAGTTTAAATCCTTCGCCGGAATACGCATATTTTGTACCGGGGGTGAAGTATATTTTGATGATGCCCAGTGTATCTGGTTCCGATGTTATGGGATGAAACCATCTCACGTTCGGCAACCCTGTTGTATGGCTTAAACACATTCTTGCGGTGATGAGCTTCCACCTGTCGTCGCCCTTCAAATCGGAAAAATAGTCGTATTCGGGAATAGGTTTTTTCAGGTATTGATATAATGGCTTGTCTAAACTAATGATTTTTTCCTCCACCAATTTCATGACCAAATACCCGAAAACAGCTTTGCTTAACGACGCACCGTACATAATAGTCGCAGTGTCTAACATGGTGTTTTGGGGTTTGTTTTTATAGCCATATGATTTAACCAATACGATTTTTTTGTTGTTCAATATCGCCAGACCCAAACCTTGGACATTAGCAGTATCTAATAACCGTTTGACTTTCCGGTCAATTTCCAATGCAGAAATTTTACTGCCATCCAATCTTGTGATTTGCTGATTTTGCCCAAATCCCCAATTGAATAAAAATATAAATGCGAGTGTAATTTTATATCTCAAAATGATGTTGGTATATTTTTATGTTATTGTATTGTTGTATTGTTGGGTAGCAATACAAGAATACAACAATACTTTAAAAAAACTATGACAAAGCTCGGCATTTAAACTCCTCCGTGGTAGTGATTTTACCGGTTAATAGTTCGACAACTCTTTTTTGTACGTATCCGATGTCTAAGCCATTTTTCTTCCATTCGGCGGCTTCAGGGCAGGCGGGTAATTTTTTTATCTTTTTGGCTTGTATTAAAGTATAAAAAGTGAGTTTACCCCCCTCGATACTCTCATCATCGTCAGATTGTACCACGGCAATTTCTTTCTTGGTTTTGAGGTCGTAGATGTGTACTTTACGCATGATGTCAGAACTGCCTTCGTCAATCAATAAATAATCGCCTGAAATACCATGAAAAAAACTCATTTCCACGAAAGGGATATCCCATGTTTCTTTATTGGCATTGGTAACGGTTATTTTATCGCCCCCGCCATCGGCTGCTTGACTCGTTTTTACCGTATAATTGCCATAGGTAAAGGTTTTGTTGCTACCGGATTCGGTAATTTTCGCCGATGCCGCGCCTTTCGGTCCCACTATTGTGTCATTTCCTGCGGTTGCCTTAGTGGGTACAGTCGCCTCAGGAACACTCGCTTTTTTATCCTCTGCCGCAGCTTTCTCTTGTTTAGAGGAGCAGCTAACCAATACACTTGCAGAGAAAAGGATTGGAATAAAGTACTGTTTCATTTTTTCAATAGAGGTTTTGGTGATAAAATTAAAGGAACACAATTTACTTGTTTTGTGGGAGAGTTCAAAATAAAATATCCCTCAAAACAAGTTTATTTACCCATTGATGCCGAAAAAATCAGTCGGTACTAACTTAAAATATTCATTGAACAAAAAGACCAATAAAAATACAAAAGCTATAAAACCGGCAACAACAAGTAATTGTGGGATAGATATTTTTTGAATATCCTGCCGTTCACTCACGGCACAAACCTCGCCCGGGCAATATTGGACTTTGTCTTTAAAAAATAAGGCGTAGATTTTACAACCGATACAAATACCGAATGAGGCTTCAAAAAATAAAAATATGAGGCAAATAAGGCAGGTAATGCCGGTGGGTGGACCAAAAATATTGAGGATATTAAAGGCAATGAACATGATTCCTGACAAAACAACGCCAATTATCCAGGCAAACTTCTTTTGTTTCGCACCGACATATTCAGGTTTTTGATTTCTGACAATCAGCCGACCGATAATCAGCATCGGAGAAAATTTCGGGTTGATGAAAACCCGAATGAGCATATCGGTCAGAAACAAGGTAATGGCGTATTTTATCATCACAAAATCGCCTTTGAATAAAATCAACATCAGGGCAATGAACATAAAAAGAAAAATAATGCCGGCAGCAGCCCTTATTTCCCTTTCATTCAGTACCGGAATATTGTAACCTTCAACATTTTCTCCAAATTGTATCAACTTATTCATCTGACTAATTTTTTATAAAATGATTCATAAGACGAATGTCAGATTATATTTATTGACCACCAAAATTACTCGACTAACCTTTAAAGTTTGTCGCTTAGGGAACTGCTTATCTGATCTAAAATCCTTCAGGCTGATAAAACAAGACAATGGTTAGCAAAAAAAAATTACGGAAGGTTTTTAATCCTGTTTTTAACTTCCAAACCCATACATAAAAACTGTTGATACTTTTACGAAGAAAAATTTACCCCCCTCAGTATATTCGATTAAAGCGCAAAAAAGTGAAATATAATATTAATTTTGTGTGCCACAGAAACCGAATTTGCTAAAAGTTTTTTCATCCATAAATATCCATAATCAAAAATGATGACTACACGCAGACAATTCTTAAAAACGGCAGCATTTGCCGCTCCGGCTTTTTCAACGGCACTTTCAGCTTGTTCAACAGCTGCTGCCGCAACAGGGTCAAAAAAGCTTTTTTTCGATATTTCTATTGCCGAATGGTCTTTCCATAAAGCTCTTTTTGCCAAAAAAATGACCAATTTGGATTTTCCGGTAAAAGCCAAAAAAGAATACGATATCAGTATCGTCGAATATGTCAATCAGTTTTTTAAAGACAAGGCTCAAGATGCC
>JANPGW010000461.1:0-36890 GCA_031424115.1 Saprospiraceae bacterium
TAAATTGCACCATACCTGAGTTCGTGAACATCAAAGTCGGGTCATTCTTCAACACCAACGGCGCAGAAGGCACTATTTTATGATTTTTCGATTTAAAAAAATCGAGGAACGACTGGCGGATTTCGTGAGATGTCATATATATAAATTATTGATTGTCAGCTATTTAAATTTCTTATTAAAAAATAAAAATTATTTTTTAATATATTAATTTTATCAGCAAGAGAAAATACTATTTCTAAAAAATCATCGTCAATTGCAATGTCATACTCGTTTATTTGGGTTGTTATTAAATCAAGGCATAATCCAAATTCATGATATTCAGCAAATTCTTTTGCTTCTAAAAGGGTTTGATTGGAAAGCCCTAATAATTGAGATTTTTCAATTAGTTTTAAGCATAGTTCTTTTCTTTTGTCTGAAAACATAGCTATAATGATACGTAGGGTTCATAAAAAATTTCGCAAAAGTACAAAAATAAAAAGGCTTTGCCAAATGAAAGTCATTGTAGCAAAGCCTTTTTTAAGGAAAATACTGTCACACCACTTTCACCCCCTGAGGTTTTGCAACAAGTGCACTTGACATGGTATCTAAATTGTTGATAATAAGTTGTTTATCACTATCTGAAAGTAAATTTTTATCTATATCTGCTTTTACATGTTGCTCTAAGGTATCAAAAGTGCCGAATATTAAGCTGTCTAATTCTTCTGATGAAAGGCTTAACATATACGTTTTAAGCAATTGTTTTTTTGCTTTCTGAGTGCGGGTTGCTTGATAAGTAGCTATAAAGGCAGTGTGATTATTGTCCATTATTCCTTTTTTTTAAAAGATTTGTTAAATAATTGATACGGTCAAGAATATTATCAATACGTTCTTTTAAAAGTCTTTTCCCTTCTTTTTCCATAAATTCTTGCTCGAATGCTCTTATTGTTTCGAGTTGGTCGTGTAACAATTTCAAGAGATTTTTAATTTCTCGGTTGGTCATTTTCTCGGTGGCATGTTGGTTTTGTACAATACGTCTGTCAATGCAAAAATAATATTTTTTAATGAAACTTCAAAAACAAAAAGGCTTTGCCCAATTCAAGTCATTGTAGCAAAGCCTTCCCGATTTTATCGGGATACTGAGGGGGTCAAGGTTTTTTAAAAATACTATTGACTGAAATATTAAAATGAGGTATAACAGGCTCTGCTGAACAAGGCATGTCATCTTTACAAATAGTCATAGTTAAACCTTTATAAATGTGAATTTCATTGAGTAAAGGAAAAATATGCCAGACAATCTCTACATTTGCATCTCGATAATTTTGCATTTTTTCATGAACAAGATTAATTTGGTCTTTAGAAGAAATGACTTCAACGATGAATTTAGGAATTTGATTTATACCCTCAGCCATGAGCGAACGCTGTTCGTCAGTGAAATAGGCAATAACGGGTCGGCGATGAATTTTATCTAAGAAAAAAGAGTCTACTTCCGTTGACAACCGCCCAATTGCTTTACCTGCATATCGTAATTGCGTTAAAAAATCGGATAGATTGTCATAAATGTATTGTTGTTTTTGATCCATAGTACGGGGAGTTTTCTCAACGCAACCATCAACCCATTCGTATTTGAAGTTATCTTCACGGTTTAAGTATCTCTTTTGGAATTCCTTCCAAGAGATTTTTTTGGGCTGTGGCTGATTAGCCGGTATATTATATTGAGTGGCTGTTGCTGACATTTCAATTCACTTATTTTTTACAAAACTAAGATATTTTCATTGAAACTACAAAAAGAAAAAGGCTTGTCCCAATTCAATACTTAAATCCTTATTTTTACCTCAAAATTCACTTATCAAAACCTTTTAAAATGCGCTCACCACACATCCGAATCATTGGATTCCTAATTCTCATCATTATTTTTTATGTAAAAAACTGGACATTGCTGCCGTATTGGTCGGCGATGATGGTCTCTTTGGAGATTTTAAATAGAAATAAGAGGTATCTGAGTCAGCCTTTTTATCGGTTTTACAATGGTATTTTTATGGGGTATTTGATATTGGTGGTGTGGGATAGGACACGCACGTATCATGTGGGTAATGGTGTAGAATGGGCGTTTAATTCACTGATGCACATCTTATTTGCATGGGTGGTTTGTTTTAAAATAAGCCAATACCTCTTCGCTTTTGATTTTAAATTGAATAATAGGATTGCTAATATTGCTTTGATTTTCAATGTGTTAGGAGTGTTCAATGAGTTTTTGCAAAACCTGATGGGAGCAAGACCTCTGTTTATCCTGATTCCCGATGCTCAGAAAGATTTGATGATGAATGTGGTCGGGACTTTGATATTTGTTAGTGTTGAGTATGTATTAGAGCATAAAAAAGCACCCCCCTTAGTAGACAAGCACATATTAAAATATTAAGGGTATATACAGGAACATTTCACTAAAGTTCCATATTTCAAATAAAAATTTTATAAAATCACAGCCGGAAAGTTTTTTATTTCGTAGAAGTTATTAATTTTGAGGTCTATTTCGCAGAGTAGAGCGGAACAGAAGTATTGATATAAAAAGACAACACAATGAATAGGCACAAAACTTGCCTGAATTTACGCACACACATTTAACTTATTAACGAAACGAGAATAATCGTTTTTTTGCCAAAACCGCCATAAAAGTTAAGAAACTGTTAATAAACGGTTAAAATCATTGATGAATACACAGCTTTAACAGTTGTGGATATACTGAATGTGTCATTTTGACATTACTTTTGTGCATCAATGAGTTAAGTGAAGTATCGTAAGGACAAATTTTTTTATCTCCTGAATGAGTAGTCAGGCAAACATGGTCACAATTTAAAATTTATGAGTAAGGAAAAATTTATTTACAACACGCATACCCTGCAATACGAAAAATTAGAGGCGAACGCAAAAGAATACGCATTAAAAATTTTCGGATTTTTTTCAGCTATTATCGTGACAGCTTTTCTTTGTTATCCATTGATGCAAAAGCTATTCCCCTCTGCCGAAGTTCAAGCTAAGAACAACGAAATTGAGCAACTCAAATTAAGCTTGGAGGCACTTCAAAAACAAAACGATTTGAATGAAAAAGCTATCGCCGGTCTTCAACAACGCGATGCTAAATTGTTCCGTTTGGCGTTCAATGCGGATCCTATAGATCCTTCTATCTACAACGGCGGCACAGGTGGTTTTGACAAATTCGCCAACTTTGCCAATTTTGGAAGTTCGAAAACAATTGTGGAAACTCAAGAAAAAATAGAACGTATGAGTCGTTTGATTGCTCTTCAATCTCATTCGTTCGATACTATTGCCAATTTGGTGAAAGAAAAAGAAAAAATGCTTTCTTCTATTCCGAGTATCAAACCGGTTCGGGCTGACCTTTTGGCAGCACATTTGGATGCTTTATCGGGTTTCGGCTGGCGGGTTCACCCTATACACAAAGTGCGCCGTTTTCATAAAGGCATAGATTTTACCGCTGACCAAGGAACAGCCATTCAAGCTACGGGAGACGGCACAGTAGTAAAGGCGGATTATGACAGCGGCTATGGTAAGTGTGTCATTATTAGCCACGGTTATGGTTATCAAACCCTTTATGGGCACATGAGCCGCATTGATGTAAAAGATGGTGAGAAAGTAAAAAAAGGACAGCGTATCGGTTTGATTGGCTCTACTGGACAATCAACGGGACCCCACTGTCACTATGAAGTGCATTTGAACGGCAATGTAATCAATCCTGTACAATACTGTTTGGATGGTTTGAGCCCTTCTGAATATGCGGCATTGGTTTCAGCTGCTACAAGAGAGAGTTATTCCAAAGATTAAATTTCACTACAACGATATTTTAAAAGCGGTCGAATACCCCCTCAGTATTCGACCGCTTTTCGTAATTTTAAATTGAAAACCTTATGAGCAACAAACATCACGGAAAACACCATCCTTATTGTCTGAATTGCCATTATCCGCTATCAGAATTTGATAAAAATTGCTCTCAATGTGGGCAAAAACCAACCGATGGTAAAACCACTCTGCATGACCTTCTGCATGAGTTCGTTCATACCTTGTTTCATCTTGATGGTAAATTTTTTTGGACGTTGAAACATTTGTTTATACCCGGCAAACTAACTCTTGAGTTTTTTAAAGGGCATCACAAAAGGTATGCGCATCCGATTCAATTGTTTTTAGTTGTTGGAGCCTTTGCATTTGCTACGATTATTTCAAAATTACATAAAGCAGAAGAACAAATAAAAGACAGGGTTGAAAAATCGAAAAATGAAGTTCTAAGACAGCAATTTCTTATAGAATTGGATACAGTTACCAAAGCAATCAGTGGTAAAAATCCTCAATTAATGGCTTTTAGAGACTCTATAGTTTACAATATGCTTTATCCAGTAAGTTCAAATAAAAGTGAGGTGGATATTCGTCAGGAATTAAGTCGTATAATAGATAAAGAGATAAATCAACCATCTGATAGTAAAAGCATCATAAATTATAGCGTTAAAGGTGATTCAGTTGAGTTTAAAGCATTTAAAGATTCAATCATTAATATTTTATTGAAAGATGAAATTGTCCAAAATTCTGAAAAAGAAGTTAAAGAAAAACCAACAGACGAAAAAATTGAAGATGAAATAGTTAATAATCCTCAGGAAGATAAAAACTCTCTTGGCAACCCACTCAATGATTTTAAAAAAGGTTTTCGAGAGGGTATGCAAGAAAATTTTGTGGTTAATTTAAAAGATAAAGCAAAAACTCAGATTGCTGTTCTTAAAAAACAAATGAATGTTCAGCAGGCTATAAAAATACAGGAGGATTCCGTTAATATTAATGGTTTTTTTATGTTCAACTTAGCTAAAGGTGATAAAAAAATAATGATTCCAATACATGAATTATATGAGTTATCGCCTGATTCGATACTTCATAAATACCCTATTGAAGGTTTTATGAATAATGTAATGACTAAACAATACCTTAAAACAAGAAAAGAAGGGAGTGGACTTTTTCATTTTTTTATGAGTAAGCTGTTTTGGGCTACCTTTGCCGTTATCCCTGTACTTGCTTTATTCTTTTTATTGATGTATCGACGACAAAAACGCTTTTACGTTGAACACGTAGTGTTTTTGATGCACTATAATACCACTATTTTTTTAGGATTAATTATAACCCTTTACGTCTTTCCGTATTGGGAAGGTATATCTGGTTTATTCACGTTATGGGTAGCTATTCATTTCTTTTTAGCCATAAAAAACTATTATCAACAAGGCTGGGGAAAGACATTTTTGAAATACTTGATTATTACAAACGTATATTTTTTCTTGTCAATCATTTTTATGCTTGCTACTGCCGCAATAGGCTTTTTGTTGTTTTAATACCGCTCGAAGTAGAGTTTCTCTTGCAAAGTCTATCAATATTGCTTAATTTTGTTAAAAATCACAGTAGATGAGTGCTGTTTCTGAACATATAGTTAAGCCTAAAAAGTCAAAGAAATCAAAACTTTTGACTTTTGAGGATTATGCTCGAATGACACCGCCCGATAGCGGTAATTATGAACTACATAACGGAAAACTCATTTTTATGCCAAGCCCCCTTTTTTTAAACCAAAATATATTAACTGAATTACTCCTTTTATGAGCTGCTTACGTTAAAAGTAAACAGCTTGGAAAAGTTGTAGTAGCACCTATGGACGTTATCTTAACGCCCTACGATACCGTTCAACCTGATATTTTATTCATATCAAAAGACCAATTGAATATCTTTGAGGGGCAAATAAAAGGTGCTCCTGATTTGATAGTTGAAATCCTTTCGGAGGGCAATTCGGCAAAAAAAATGAGTTATAAAAAACATATATACGAATCAACTGGCGTACAAGAATATTGGCTCATTAATCCTACTAAAAAAACTGTGACCCAATATAAAAACGAAGATGGTGAATTTTTCCCTATTCACATCTTGGATACTGAGGGGGTGCTGCAATCGATTGTTGTAGAGGGTTTTTCATTTAAAATTGGCGATATTTTTCAATAAATTGAACAGTTATTTCCCTAAAACGTGCTTTTCCCTATCTTTGCGGGAAAGCACGTTTTTTAATATCAATTATTTAAAAATGGCGAATAAAAACGCTTTTTAATATATGACCAATTACGATAAATACGAAACCGTTATCGGACTTGAAATTCACGTACAATTGTCTACCCAAAGTAAGGCGTTTTGCGCGGATAGCGTCAAATTTGGTGGCGAACCGAACACCCAAACGTCGGTCATTTCATTGGCGCATCCGGGTACTTTACCCCGGTTGAATCGGAAACAGATTGAATATGCTACCCGTTTAGGCTTGGCTTTGGGATGCCAAATCAGCCGCGTGAGTGCTTTTGACAGGAAAAATTATTTCTATGCTGACCTGCCCAAGGGATATCAAATTACCCAAGATAAAAAACCTATTTGCATCGGGGGCGGTTTGAAAATCACAACTTTAAAAGGAGAGAAGCTTGTGCGTTTGCACCATATTCACATGGAGGAAGATGCGGGTAAGTCCATTCATGACCATGACCCTGCTGTATCTTTCATTGATTTGAATCGCGCGGGTACACCTCTGCTTGAAATTGTGACTGAACCGGATTTTCGAAGTGGGGAAGAAGTTGATGCATTTATGACTGCAATGCGGCAATTGGTTCGCTGGCTCGATGTCAGCGATGGCAATATGGAAGAAGGTTCTATGCGGTGTGATGTGAATATTTCAGTGCGTGAAAAAGGGGTCTCTCAATATGGTACTCGCTGCGAGGTCAAAAACGTCAATTCCATGCGTTTTGCGCGGCGCGCGATTGAATTTGAAGTCAAACGTCAAATTGATGTGATTGAAAACGGTGGAGTAGTGGAGCAAAATACCTTGAATTTTGACCCTGTCACCGGCACTACTGCACCTTTGAGAAGCAAGGAAAATGCGCACGATTATCGCTATTTTCCGGATCCAGATTTGCCGCCTGTGGTCTTAACTGAAGAATGGATTTCATCCATTAAAGCGGATATGCCTGCTCTGCCTTGGGAAAGTAAAAAAGAATTGATTGAAAAATATGGTTTAACGGAATATGATGCCATACTATTAACCGATGATATTGATACATTTGAGAACTATCTGTACTTTCTAAAAGGTTTTAAATCGACGCTTTACAAGCCCGCAGCTAATCTTTTTATCAATAAATTTTTACCGGCTATCCACGCGGACGAACATTCTTTTGTGAAAATCATGCGACATTTACATCAGTGGCAGGAGATGTTGGAGATGATTGAAAGTGGTGAAATCAGTGCTTCAGCAGCTTATCAAAAGCTTTACCCTGCCATTTTGGAGACCCCCTCAGTATCAACGACTGTCAAGGCGATGGCTGAAAAAATGAACTTGATTCAATCCTCAGATTCTGACTTTTTAGCGGATGTAGTGAAAGAGGTATTGGCTAAAAACCCCGATAAAGTGGCGGAATATCAAAAAGGTAAAAAAGGTCTTATTGGCTTTTTTATGGGCGAAGTAATGAAAGCTTCAAAAGGTAAAGCAGAACCTAAAACAACAAACGCTTTGATTTTGAAAGAGTTGGGTTAAGCGGACTTGTAAAAGCGGGTATCCTCATTTTCAACAAAATTTTTATTAAAGAAAAATTAAACGGGCAAGGTTATAGCAACCTCGCCCGTTTCTCTTTACTTTTGTGGTGAATATTTGACTCAATATGCTCAATCAATACAATGCATCAAGATTTACGGTAGAAGAAGTGGCTCAATCACTCAACGTTTCTATGTCCCTTTTGCGCTTTTGGGAAGAGGAATTTGGTTTGCCCAAGCGAAGAAACGGCAAGATGAACCGGTTGGAAACGGCTGAAATACGTTTGATTCATGCCCTTATTCAAGACAAAGGTTTAACTCTTGAAGATGCTAAAATGGAATTTAGCCGTCAACGTCCTCATTTAGAAGTGCGCTATAAAGTTATTGAAAACCTTGAAAAAATCAGAGAAAATCTGATAAATCTAAAAGAAAATCTATAAATATAGCCCTTTTCCCCCGAGCACTTGGGGTTACTTTTCCCGCATCATCAAATCATTCGCCCAAGATTTCAGATAGTTTTTTCGCTCTATACTGAGGGGGGTGTCATCAATGTGTTTGAAAGCAATATTAAGATAGTCTTCCATCATTTTTTCCGCATCTTCTCTGATTTTTAATTCAGTAAAAATGCTTTTCACTTCATTTATTTTGGTTACCTCGTCTGTTGTTGGGCTATTCATCAGTTCTCTTAAACGCGCCACTTGTTGAAGATGGGCGTTTTCGTAAGATTTTAATACCAACAATGTTTTTTTATTTTGAACAATGTCTCCACCCACCTTTTTACCAAATTTGAGTGGGTCGCCGAAAGTGTCCAGAATATCATCTTGAATTTGGAATGCAATGCCCACATTTCTACCAAACTCATATAAATGTTCTGCTTGTTCGTCAGTTGCCCCACCGACCAAAGCACCCATTTGAAAAGCAGCAGCAATGAGTACCGAAGTTTTCAATTCAATCATGCGCAAATATTCCGGAATAACCACGTCAATTCGGGTTTCAAAATTCATATCATACTGTTGCCCCTCGCAGACTTCAATGGCCATTTTGTTAAAAATCCGATGTAGTTTTAATGAGATATCCGGCGATTGAATCTTTGTCAGAAAATCATAGGCATAAATCAGCATCACGTCACCCGATAGAATGCCAGTATTGGTGCTGTATTTGGCATGGACGGTCGGCTTGCCTCTTCGCAAAGGAGCCGCATCCATAATATCATCGTGCAAAAGCGTGAAATTATGAAAGACTTCTACCGCCATTGCCACCGGTAAAGCTTTTTCGATTTGAATGTCAAAAAGTTCACAACCCATCAGAGCTAACAAAGGACGCAACCTTTTTCCACCTAATGATAGAATATAGTTAACAGGGTCGTAAAGCTCCTGAGGTGGTTGCGAAAATGTGTGAACCGACAAATAATTCTGAAAAAGAATTTGATACTCGTTTAGAGAACGCATATATATTAGAATATTAAATTGCCACAAATAAAGTAAAGATGCAAATATAGGCTGCCTGATTTTTTTTTCTGCTGTTTAATGTTTTTTTTAGGCATTAATTTTGATTTTAACTGTAAATATTATTTTCATCTAAAAACTAACTAAAATTGTTAGTTTTGTTCATTAAAACAGCCTATAATTAGTCACATGAATTTTTAAAAAATAAGAATCTGTAAAACCTCAAAATAATATCCTATTTTCGGTAAAAATATAATAAATACAAAGTAAGCCTTTTTAAGGTGATAAAAAAATCCAAATATTCTTTTAACGGAATTTTAAATTTTAAATAAATTATGCATAAATCTACAAAGCCGGTTGACATATTATTGGTGGAAGACAATCCGGGTGATGTACGGCTCACTCAGGAAGCTTTTCGCGACTCAAAGTTGCCAGTAAGACTCAATGTGGTGATGGACGGAGAAGATGCTTTGAATTACTTGTATTGTCGCCCTCCTTATGAAGATGCGACAAGACCGGATATCATATTATTAGATTTAAACATTCCGAAAAAAGATGGACGTGAAGTATTAAGTGAAATCAAAAATGATGTGTCATTAAAGTATGTTCCCGTAGTAGTTTTAACCACGTCAAATGCAGAACAAGATATTGTGAAAACTTATAACTTGAATGTTAACGCCTATATCAATAAGCCGGTCGATTTTGATAAATTTTTTGACATCGTTCTGAAAATTGAAGAATTTTGGCTCATGACGGCTATTTTACCCTCTTCTTTCAAATAATAGTTTCTTATCACTTTAATTTCCCCCCGATAAGTCTCTCCAAACACAACTGAGCAAATAATTTAGAGTTACAAACATAAACGCAAATTCAAAAAACAATAATTTTTTAGAAATCCCTGAATATGAACGTTAGGCAAACGACAAATATTCTTCTCATCGAAGATAATCCGGGAGATGCTCAGTTAGTGAAAATTTATATGAAAGATGCGGCATTCAAATATGAATTATTTGTTGCGGACACTTTTTTTGAAGGCATGGATATTCTCAATAAACACGAAATGGATATTGTCCTTCTTGATCTTTCACTACCCGATTCTCAAGGCTTTAAGACTTTGAACAGATACCTTGAAACTGTTCAGAACATTCCTGTAATAGTATTGACGGGCGTAAACAATGAAATTGTGGGTAATCAGGCTGTCAAAGCCGGCGCACAGGATTTCCTCGTCAAAGGTCAATTGGATGGCAAGTTGCTTGGTCGCGCTATCCGTTATGCCATTCAAAGGCATAAAGAGTTCCAAAAATTGGAAGATACTAAACGCGAACTCACCATCAACGAGCGACGTATCGTTAAAGCACAACAACTGGCGGGCTTCGGTAATTGGGAAATGGATTTGGTGTCGAATGAAATGGTGTGGACGGATGAAATCTATAAAATATTTGGCTTTCATCCCGGTACTATCACGACCGGTATGTCCGATTATAACCGATATGTGCACTATGAAGACAGAGAATCCGTTGAAAAGTTTTTTGACGATGCGATGAAAGATGGAAAACTGAAAAAAATTGAGCACCGAATCATCGTTGACGGTACTTCTTTAAAGTGGATAGCGGTTCATGCTCAGGTTTTTTTCGATGATATTACGCAAAGGATGTTGCTCGTCGGGGGCGTTCAGGACATTACCGAACGTAAAATGAACGAACAATTGATTATGGAGCAAAACATCAATCGTCAAACATCTTTGCTCAAAGATGAAGCCATGCAAGACATGAGTTTCCATATTCGAACACCGCTGAGTAGTATTGTGAACTTATTGTATTTGATTGAAAATACCACGGTGTCTGTTCAACAAAAAGAGCTGGTTGAAGGGCTTAAGATTTCGGTAGATGATTTGTCTTTGATGATTAATAATATGTTGAATTTTTCAATGCTTGTTTCTCAAAATCTGAAACCGGATAATGACGAGTTGAACATTAAAGATTTTTTCAATTCTTTACGCAAAGTCATTCAAATTAAGTTGGACAATGCTAAAATCAAATTGCATTTTAACCTCAATGAAGATTTACCCGAAAAAATAATCGCGGATTCTAAAAAAATCACCCAGATTGTTTATAATATTGTCGACCATGCCATCCGTTATACGCCCGCTGGTGGCAAAATATCCATTGACATGGGTATTTATATTATTGACAAACAAACACAACTCCATCTTAAAACTGCCTACAGCGGTAGAGCGCTTTCTATAACGCAAATTAAAGAGCTGATGGAGGAGAATAAAATCCTCGAAACCATTAAGAATGACGCTACCGAAACCGATAAACAACAACTGGCACTGGCAATAGTAGGTAAATTAGTGAAAATACTGAGGGGCGAGTTTAATATCTCCAATCGGAACAACGATACCACCTCTTTTGAAGTTGAGATTCCCGTCAAATCCGTGAAACAAATTATAATGGATTCGACAGCTCCGGATTCACCTTTGAAACTCTTACTTGTAGAAGATCATTTCCTCAACCAAATGGCAACCAAAAAGCTCCTGACGAGCTGGTCGCCTTATGTGACGGTTGATATTGCTGAAAATGGTTTGGTAGCAGTTGATAAATTTCGATCTCACGGTTATGACCTTATCTTGATGGATTTACAAATGCCGGTTATGAACGGATTTGATGCTACTATTCGCATTCGCGAAAAATATTCTGTGCCGATAATTGCCCTTACAGCTACGGCAAATAAACAGGAAGCAGATAAATGTTTTGAAATCGGCATGAATGATTATATGTCCAAACCATTTAAACCACATGAGTTGTATGCAAAAATATTGAATGCACTGGCGGCGGTAGAGGAAAAGGTAACAATATAATATTTTTTCATTAAAATAATAGAAACTTCCAAAGAAGCCATTTCCTTAAAACGAAATGGCTTCTTTGGGTTTTAAGCCATTAATCATAGCAATTTACAGATAAATAGGATGTTTTTATCCCAAATATTTAATTCTAATTAAGTTGATTTTTTGAGAGGAGATTTTTTTTTTCAAAAAAAGAATAAATTTTCATTTAACTATTTGGTGGTTTAAAAAAAGGATATATCTTTGCACCGCAATTCACAGAAGGTGGATTGATAAAGATTGAAAATTGATATAATAGGGTCATGAATCAGAAAATCAGAATCAAACTCCGGAGCTACGATCACAACTTAGTGGATAAATCTACTGAGAAAATCGTTAAAACAGTCCGCGCTACAAACGCGGCAGTAGTTGGTCCGATTCCGCTGCCCACTGAAAAGCAAATCTATACTGTCCTGCGTTCTCCGCATGTCAATAAGAAAGCTCGTGAGCAGTTCCAACTTCGAACGCACAAACGTTTAATCGAAATCTATTCGCCAAATGCCAAAACCGTTGACGCATTGTCAAAACTGGAATTGCCAAGTGGAGTAGATATTCAGGTAAAGCTGATGTAATCCCGTAAAACAATCGGGAACGAGATTATTGACGAATCCTTATTCATCATCTATACTTTAAGATTTTTAGTGGCTAAAGCTGAAAAGGTCGCCATGTTTCAATATTTATTTATTTAAATATTCAACAAGCGATACCCCTCAGTATCTGTCGAAACCAAAAGAGAGAAATGTTATACGAATTAAAACTTCGTTTTTTTTAACTATTCAACTCTCTCAAGTATCAAGCCTTTTAATATTTAGAAAAGGAGAGCGCATCTCTCATTTCAAGATACATTAAAATGATACTTCGGCACATCTCACTAACGGGAACGTAAAGTTCTGCCTGTCTAAATTTCTTAAAATTTAAAATTCTTAAAAAGTGAACGGATTAATCGGAAAGAAAGTTGGCATGACCAGCATCTTCGATGAAAAGGGAAATGCCATCGCAGTAACAGTCGTGCAATTGGGTCCCAATGTAGTCACTCAGGTAAAAACGAGTGAAACGGACGGATATGATGCACTACAAGTAGCTTTCGGTGAGGCAAAAGAAAAAAACACATCAAAGCAGATGCTTGGTCACTTCAAAAAAGCTGGTATTGAAGGTGCTATGAGTCAAGTTGCGGAATTCCGTAATACGAGCATGGCTAAACAGCTTGGAGAGACTATCAATGTCGCTGAGATATTTGCAGAAGGTGACAAAGTCATCGCAATCGGCACCTCAAAAGGTAAAGGCTTCCAAGGTGTGGTCAAACGCCACGGTTTCAGTGGTGTAGGTCAAAGCACACACGGTCAGCATGACCGTCTTCGCGCTCCGGGTTCAATCGGTGCTTCTTCTTATCCTTCCAAGGTAATGAAAGGCATGCGGATGGGTGGACGTACAGGTACTGATAGAATCAGTATTAAAGGGTTGAAAGTTGCCAAAATTTTTGCAGACGAAAACTTAATGCTTGTCAAAGGAGCGATTCCGGGTCATAAAGGCTCGTATATCATTATTGAAAAATAATATTTAGTCGTCAGTCGTCAGTCATCAGTTTATTTTTTTCAGTAAAACTGAGGGGGTGTTCGATTAAAATAATTTCAAAGAAATGAAAGTAGATGTTTTAGATATAAAGGGTCAAAAGACCGGCAGAAGCGTTGAATTGCCTGTTGACATCTTCGGAATCGTGCCGAACCAGCATGCTGTCTATCTCGCAGTTAAGCAATACTTAGCTCATCAGCGCCAAGGTACACACAAGTCGAAAGAGCGTAGTGAAATGTCAGGCTCAACGCGTAAATTGTTCAAACAAAAAGGAACAGGTGGCGCTCGTAGAGGTGATATCAACTCTCCGCTTTTATATGGTGGTGCCCGTGTATTCGGACCTAAACCTCACGATTATGTGGTCAAGCTGAATAAAAAGGTAAAACAATTGGCTCGTAAGTCGGCGTTTTCCTCAAAAGCTGCTGCCGGAGGTATTGTCATTATTGAAGATTTCAATATGGCAGTTCCAAAAACAAAAGAGTTCGTGAGTGTGCTGAAAAGCTTAGGTGTGGAAGGCAAAAAAACAATTGTTGTTACTCCTGAACTCAATGAGAACTTATTGAAATCAAGCCGTAATATCAAACGTGTTGCCTTGTCTCGTGCATGGGATTTGAACACATATCAAATCATGAACACTCAGACGCTTGTTTTGTCAGAAGGTTCGATTGCAAAAATTCAGGAAACGTTTAATTGATTGATTAAGTCAAATAAATTAATAGTCAATTATCAATAGACAAAATAAAAAAATGGCAAGAGACATTTTAATTCGTCCAATCATTACCGAAAAGTCTGACAAGGCTACTAACAACAGTGTTTACACTTTTGTGGTGGATAGAAAGACAAACAAGCTTCAAGTTGCAAAAGCAGTAGAAGCAATGTTCAATGTATCGGTTTCTGGTGTCAATACTACCGTTATTCCGGGTAAAACCAAATCTCGTTCAACTCGCAGCGGTGTTGTGAAAGGTGTGAAACCTGCTTATAAAAAGGCATTTGTAACCCTTCAAGAAGGCGAAAAAATTGACCTTTTTGGTGCAAACACTGAAGAAGAATAATCTGAGTTTCAAGTTTATAGACAATAGTTTTGAGTTGCACTGAAAGCCATTGCTACAAGCCAAACACAATATAAAAGTTCAAAAAAATGCCAGTTAAAAAATATAATCCGATAACGCCATCGTTGCGTACAAGAGTAACGAATGCTTTTGCTGAGGTGACAACTGATGTGCCTGAGAAGTCGCTTCTTGAAAGTCTTCCGGCTTCTGGTGGTCGCAATCACTCAGGTAAAATGACTGTGCGTTACCGCGGTGGTGGACACAAGCGCCAATACCGTATCGTTGACTTTAAACGCAATAAAGACGGCGTTCCGGCAACAGTAAAAACGATTGAATACGATCCTAATCGTTCAGCATTTATTGCATTAGTAAATTATGCTGATGGCGAAAAGGCTTATATCATCGCGCCGAATGGTCTGAAAGTAGGCAGTGTGATTAAAAGTGGAACAGGTGTAACAGCAGATATAGGTAACACAATGTTGTTATCAGAAGTACCGCTCGGTGTACAAGTTCACAATGTTGAAATGCAACCTGGTAAAGGAGGTTCAATGGCTCGCTCAGCCGGTGCTTATGCAACATTGACCGGCAAAGAGGGTAAATATGCCATCTTGCGCTTACCTTCCGGCGAAGTTCGCCGTATCTTGATGACTTGTCGGGCAACAGTGGGTGTTGTGTCAAATCTTGATCATAGCCTTGAAGTATTCGGCAAAGCCGGTGCAAGACGCTGGGAAGGTCGTCGCCCACATAACCGTGGTGTAGTAATGAATCCGGTGGATCACCCGATGGGTGGTGGTGAAGGTCGTGCTTCAGGTGGTCATCCACGCTCACGTACAGGTAAAAAAGCGAAAGGTGCTAAGACACGTAGTCCAAATGCAACATCAAATCGTTTGATTATCACAAGACGTAAAACGACAAATAAGTAATTAAAAGATAATAATCATGCCTCGTTCATTAAAAAAAGGTCCTTATATATTTCATAGATTGCTTGAGAAAGTCGAAGCAATGCGTGAAAACAATAAGAAAACCGTGATTAAAACATGGTCACGTGCTTCGATGATAATACCTAATATGGTGGGTTTAACTATTGCTGTACACAACGGTAAAACGTTTGTACCGGTGTTCGTCACCGAAAACATGGTTGGTCACAAGTTAGGTGAATTTTCACCGACTCGTAACTTTAAAGGTCACTCAGGTAACCGTAAGAAGTAATATAAAGTTACTACTAACGGCATAGGAAACTTGTTAAAAGTTCTCTACTCCGTCAGGTATAACATTATCAGAAATAGTAATTTTAATAAAAATATTGTGATGTTGTAGTTTTACACATCATTTAATACTGAATACAGGAAATGGAAGCAGTAGCAAGATTCAAAAGTTGCCCAATGTCGGCTCGAAAGATGCGTCTGGTTGTGGATAACATTCGCGGTAAAAATGTCGGTGAGGCATTAGGCATTCTACGTTATACAAATAAAGAAGCTGCTCAATGGTTGCAAAAAACATTGATGTCGGCTGTCGCTAATTGGGAGGTGAAAACTGAACTTGATGCAGCTGAGTATGACCTATATATCAAAACAGCATTTAGTGATGCGGCGACAATGCTCAAGCGTTTTCAGCCCGCCCCACAAGGTCGCGCTCATCGTATCCGTAAACGGACTAACCACATTACGTTGGTTGTAGAAAATCGCAAACCCATATAAAGAAGGCCTATCCTTTTTCGAAAGGAGTCCTTTGGACAAATATGGATCGTGTTTTTCTGCATATTATTGGAATTTATTTTAATTTAAAACATAAATAGAGGTTTTAAAGCCTCGACAATAGATTACAATGGGTCAAAAGGCAAATCCGATAGGTAATCGTTTAGGTATCATCCGTGGTTGGGAATCTAACTGGTTCGGTGGTAAAGACATGGCTGAAAAAGTAGTAGAGGATGAAAAAATCCGTAACTATCTCAAAGCCCGTATCAGCAAAGGCGGTGTTGCTCGTGTTATCATTGAGCGGACTCTTAAGCGCGTAACGGTTACTATTCAAACATCACGCCCCGGTATTATTATCGGCAAACAAGGTCAGGAAGTTGATCGTATCCGCGAGGAATTGAAAAAACTGACGGGAAAAGACGTTCAGATTAATATCAACGAAATCCGCAAGCCAGAAATGGATGCTGCTATCGTCGGAGAAACAATCGCAAAACAACTCGAAGGTCGTATCAATTATCGTCGTGCCATCAAAATGGCTATTCAACAAACAATGCGTGTTGGTGCAGAAGGTATCAAAGTGCGTATTGGTGGTCGTTTGAACGGTGCAGATATGGCTCGTAGTGAAGAATTCAAAGAAGGTCGTACTCCTCTGCATACTTTCCGAGCAGACATTGACTACGCACACAGCGAAGCTCAAACTGTTTATGGAAAATTAGGTATCAAGGTATGGATTTGTAAAGGTGAAGTTTTCGGTAAGCGCGAATTAACGCTTCTTACTGAGGGTGGCTCTTCAAATACAACCGGAGGTGGTGGAGACCGTCGTGATAATAGAGGTGGTGGAGACCGTCGCGATAATAGAGGTGGTGGAGACCGTCGTGATAACAGAGGTGGTGGAGATAATCGCGGAGGCGGTGGTGGAAACAATCGCGGAGGCGGTGGTGGAAACAATCGTGGAGGCGGTGGTGGAAACAATCGCGGAGGCGGTGGTGGTGGCAAGAAATAATATTTTGTTCCATACCAATATATTCTGTTTTTCAGAATAAAAAGATTGTCAAAGTTAGAGTATTCAAATAGAAGTCTGTATATTTGCAGCCGCTTTTAAAAGAGGCTTGTTTTATCAGGCTTGTTCAATAAAAGATAGCGGATTTTAAAGTCCGCACATAAAACATTTGAACAATGTTACAGCCGAAAAGAACGAAATATCGCAATCAGCAAAAAGGACGTAATACTGGTTTAGCGTTCAAAGGAAGTACCGTATCATTCGGTTCTTTCGCCCTCAAATCAATGGATTTGGGTCGTCTAACAAGCCGTCAGATTGAAGCTGCTCGTATTGCAATCACGCGTTTTATGAAACGTGAAGGAAAAGTTTGGTGCCTTGTTTTCCCTGATAAACCGGTTACATCAAAACCAGCAGAGGTACGGATGGGTAAAGGAAAAGGTTCTCTTGATCATTGGGTGGCTTTGGTAAAACCGGGTCGTATCATTTTCGAGATTGATGGAGTAAGTGAAGAAATAGCTCGTGAAGCTTTACGCTTGGGTGCTCAAAAGTTACCTGTCATGACTAAAACTGTTACCCGTGTTGATTACGAGGGTTAATTACAACTGATTGAAAGTCAATATTTTAAATATCGTTAAAAAATGGCAGACAAGAATAAAAACTTGCATGAAATATCGGAAGATGCTCTAGAAAACGAGTTGTCCGTTTTAGAAGGTGATCTTCAGAAAATGAAGCTCGAGCAGTCTGTACGTGGTATCGCCGATAATAGTCAGTTCAAAAAGATGCGTAAAGAAATTGCTCGTATCCATACTGAACTTCGCAAACGCGATTTGGCTGAGTATTCAGCAGAAGATTTAGAGATGCGTTCACGTATCCGCGCTCGCCGCGCTCGCCTTAAATAAAGCGTAATTTTATGAGTTTAGTGTATTGGGTATCGGGTGAGTAAATGCTTGGTAGCTGCGATACAGAAAACTAAAAACAATAGAAAAAAATGAGTGCCGAAAGAAATCTTAGAAAAACCCGTATCGGTGTTGTGTCAAGTGATGCAAGAAGTAAGACTATTACTGTCAAAGTAGAACGTAAACTCAAGCACCCTATATACGGTAAGTTCGTGAAGCAAACTAAGAAATTCCACGCTCACGACGAAAACAATAATGCTGGCATTGGTGATACCGTTCTTCTTATGGAGACTCGTCCCCTCAGTAAATTGAAACGTTGGAGACTTGTGGAAGTCATTGACAGAGCGAAATAATTCGTTATTGATTATGAATTTAGGGGTATGTCCCATATTAAATTCCTCTAATAATAACATTCTTTGTAATAATTTTCAATGTAAAAGAAAATGATACAGGCTGAATCAAGGTTAAGAGTAGCGGATAACAGTGGAGCAAAAGAAGTTCTATGTATTCGAGTACTCGGTGGGTCGAAGCGCCGTTACGCTTCAATCGGTGACAAAATAGTTGTTACCGTTAAAGATGCAACTCCGGGTGGTGTCAAAAAAGGCTCGGTTTCAAAAGCAGTTATTGTAAGAACACGGAAAGAAATCCGTCGTAAAGATGGTTCTTATATTCGTTTTGACGACAACGCTTGTGTTCTTTTAAGTGCATCAGATGAACCTCGTGGTTCTCGTATTTTCGGACCGGTAGCGCGTGAATTGCGTGACCGTGATTATATGAGAATTGTGTCATTAGCACCAGAAGTTCTATAATTGCATATCAAAGAGATTTCTATAAAAATGTCAAGTGTTTTTTAAGTGTTGAATATTTTGTGAGAAATAGATTTTTATTCTATTCCACATAAAATATTTCAATAACAAAATTCACTGCTTAATATTCTTAGAAAAAATGGCAACAAAAAGATTCGCACCTAAGCTTCGTATCAAAAGTGGAGATAAGGTGATGGTAATTTCCGGCGAAGACAAGGGTAAAACAGGTGTTATTACCAAAGTTTTCCCTTCTGAAAATAAGGCTATTGTGGAGGGTGTACGTGTTGCAACTAAACACCGCAAACCTACTCAAACAAGCCAAGGCGGTATCGAACAAATCGAATTACCGATTCAAATTTCTAACCTTATGCTGGTTGACCCCTCAACGGGTAATCCAACCCGTGTTGGGCGTCGTGAAGAAGGTGGAAAATTGGTTCGCTATTCTAAAAAATCAGGTCAAACTATTAAATAATGAGCTACGTACCTAGACTTAAGACAAAATATCGTACTGAAGTGGCTACTGCTTTAATGGAGCAATTTCAATACAAGACGGTAATGCAGGTGCCAAAAATCACTAAGATTTGTATTAATCAAGGTGTGGGTGGTGCTACCCAAGACAAGAAACTTGTCGAGGTTGCTATGAATGAGATGACCACAATTGCTGGTCAGAAAGCCGTATCTACAAAAGCGCGTACTTCAATCTCAAACTTTAAGCTTCGTGAAGATATGCCTATCGGTGTTCGAGTAACATTGCGTGGGGATAATATGTACGAATTTCTGGACAGATTTGTGACCGTCGCTTTACCACGTGTTCGTGACTTCAAAGGTATTAATGATAAAAGTTTCGATGGTCGTGGTAACTATACTATCGGTATTACGGAACAAATCATTTTTCCGGAGATTGATATTGATAAAATCAATAAAATTCAAGGTATGGATATTACCTTTGTGACAACAGCAAATACAGATGCCGAAGCATTAGCGCTGTTGAAAGCAATGGGTATGCCTTTCAAAAAATAATTGTAGAATTCAATGGCTAAGAAATCAATCATTGCAAGAGAAAGAAAGCGCGAACGCATGGTCGTCAGATATGCTGAATTGCGTGACAAATTGAAAACGGAGGGCAACTGGGAGGAATTAGATAAACTCCCTAAAAATAGCTCAAAAGTTCGTTTACACAATCGTTGCCAACTCACGGGGCGCCCTAAGGGATATATGCGTGATTTTGGAATCAATCGTTATACGTTCCGTTTGATGGCATTACAAGGCAAATTGCCGGGTGTTACAAAAGCGTCTTGGTAATTGTCGAAACAGAATTGATGAACGCAGAATATTATTTGGCGCGCTTCAAATTTCTAATTCTTTTTTATCTTAATTTAAATCGGCTGGGGCAGGTCAGTTTCACACCTATCTAATTGATACCCCCTCAGTAGCACATATAAAAATTAAAATCATTGCTTTAAAATGGCAGTAACAGATCCTATAGCTGACTTTCTCACGCGCATTCGTAACGCGCAAATGGCTGGTCACAGTATCGTTGAGATTCCCGCTTCAAACTTGAAGAAGCGCATGACGGAAATTCTTTACGAGCAAGGTTATATCCTCAAATACAAATTTGAAGATGTTGCCGGTCAAGCTGGTTTGATAAAAATCGCGCTCAAGTATGACCCACAAACAAAGCAGCCTATTATCCGCTCTTTGTCACGTGTATCACGTCCCGGACTTCGTCAATATCGGGGGGCAAATGATGTGCCTCGCGTTATCAATGGATTAGGTATCGCGATTATTTCTACATCTAAAGGTGTAATGACTGATAAAGAAGCACGCAAACTCAACGTTGGTGGGGAGTTGCTTTGTTTTATTCATTAATTGAATCATCAATTTTAAAGATATAAAAAAATGTCAAGAATTGGTAAAGCACCGATTGCACTACCGGCGAACGTCCAAGTAGAAATTTCAAAAGGCAATCTGGTTACTGTAAAAGGTCCGAAAGGTACATTAAATCAACAAGTGGATGTTGATATCACTGTTGCTGTTGAAGATGGTATAATTAACGTGTCTCGTCCGACTGACCAGAAACGTCACCGTGCGATGCATGGCTTATACCGTGCACTCATCGCTAACATGGTAAAAGGCGTAAGTGAAGGCTACAAAGCAACTTTAGAGTTGATTGGTGTGGGTTATAAACTTGAACCTAAAGATGGTAATATTCTTTTCACATTGGGCTATTCTCACCCTATCGAAATGGCAATGCCTTCCGAAGTGAAATATGAGACCAAAATGGAAAAAGGTTCACCTCCTACATTAATCATGAACTGCCATGACAAGCAACTGTTAGGTGCTTTATGTGCTAAAATCCGCACTTTCCGTAAGACAGAACCTTACAAAGGAAAAGGTATTCGTTTCCAAGGTGAAATTCTTCGTCGCAAGGCTGGTAAAACTGCCGGTGGTAAAAAATAATCAACTCCCTTCCAACTTTTCATTCAGGGAAATCCTTTTACAAGGGTTAGGAATTTTGGAAGCTTTCATAAAAATTAAAATTGTCACTCACATATGAAAATGACAGTTAGAGAGCGTCAGGCTCGCATACATTATCGGGTACGCAAAAAAATCAATGGCACTGTTGAACGCCCACGTCTGAACATTTTTCGTTCTAACAAAGGTATCTATGCACAGATAATTGATGATGTAACCGGCACAACATTAGTAGCTGCTTCAACAAAAGAAGTGTCAACTGAGGGTACCAAAATAGAGAAATCTAACGCATTAGGTAAACTTATCGCTGAGAAAGCAAAATCAGCCGGTATTGAAGGCGTTGTTTTTGACCGTGGTGGTTATTTGTATCATGGTCGCGTAAAGGCTGTTGCCGAAGGTGCTCGCGAAGGTGGTTTGACATTGTAATCATACCCCCTCAGTATATCAACTTAAATAACTGAATATCAATTTATTACGGAATATAAAAATAAATTGCCGTTTTAAAATACATTGAATCCAATGGCAAAAAATGTTTCAAAGGTTCAGGCTCCTGAATCTGAATTCAAAGAAAAAATGGTGGCGCTTAACCGCGTTGCTAAAGTTACCAAAGGTGGTCGTACGTTCAGTTTTGCAGCTATTGTAGTTGTAGGTGACGGAAAAGGTACGGTAGGCCAAGGTTTAGGAAAAGCTCGTGAAGTTTCAGAAGCTATTTCTAAAGCAGTTGAAGATGCTAAGAAAAACTTGGTGAAAGTGCCTGTAATCAATGGTACTGTTCCTCATGAAATCAAAGGCAAATTTGGCGCCGGTAAAGTATTGTTGAGACCGGCTTCTGCTGGTACTGGTGTTATTGCCGGTGGTGCAATGCGTGCAGTTTTGGATATTGCAGGTGTTCATAACGTTTTAGCAAAATCTATGGGATCATCTAATCCTCATAATGTTGTCAAAGCAACTATTGACGCTTTATCAAAACTTCGTACGGCGCATCAAGTATCAAAACAACGCCGAATTAGTTTGTCGAAAGTATTTAACGGATAATTGTAAGTGCATGGTGAAGTTATTGGTGGCAAATCTATGGATTTCCATATGATAACTTTTAACTATTGGGACTTCAATTCGGATTTCGAAAAATCGTCAATTCTTAATTGACAATAATCAATAAAAAATGGGCAAGATTAAAATTACTCTCGTCAAAAGCACGATTGACCGTCCACAAGATCAAAAGGATACTGTCAAAGCCTTAGGTATTAAAAAAGTGTATCATTCGGTAGAGAAAGAAGCTAATCCTCAGATTTTGGGCATGGTCAGAAAGGTGTCTCATCTTTTAAAAGTTGAGGAAGCCTAAACTTCAAAGATTGAATATTGACTGCATATAGAGTTGATATTCAATCTTTTATTGTCAAACAGATTCATCATTGATTATCCATGTAGGCATTATCAAAGATTCTGTGGGAAAAAAATTAACCGGCAATAATTAATTGTAAAAATTACGATAATGGAATTAAATAATCTTAGACCTGCGAAAGGTTCGACGCATAAAGTTAAACGTATTGGTAGAGGTCAAGGCTCAGGCCATGGTGGTACTTCAACTAAAGGTCACAAAGGTGATAAGGCCACTTCAGGTCACAAAAACAAAAGAGGTTTTGAGGGTGGTCAAACACCTTTGCAACGCCGCTTACCTAAATTTGGCTTCAAAAATATCAACCGTGTTGAGTATGTTGCGATTAACATAAGCCGCTTACAGGCATTCGCTGATGCTCATGGCGTTACAGATATTACTCCGGAAGCACTTTATGCTGAAGGCATGATCAAAAAAAATGACCTTGTCAAAATACTCGCTCACGGCGAAGTAACATCGAAATTAAACGTAACAGCTCACGCGTGCTCAGAAACAGCTAAATCAGCTATTGAAGCAGTAGGTGGAACTATTACAGTTGCGTAACATTTTGATGAGGAAGTCGTTTTATTAGGAAACTCGATTTTTTGCATCAAAAAAAGAAATATAAGTTTCGATGAATAGATTAATTCAGACTTTTAAGAACATCTGGAGTATTCCAGAACTTAGACAACGTATCCTTTTCACTGTCGCGCTTCTGTTCGTGTTCCGTTTAGGTACGTTTGTTCTACTACCCGGTGTAAACCCTGCCGCTTTGGCTCAGTCTGCTGCGAATAGCGGTAAGAACGACCTTTTAGGCTTGATTAATACATTCACAGGTGGTGCTTTTGCTAAGGGTGCAATCTTGGCATTGGGTGTAATGCCTTACATTACTGCCTCAATTATTATTCAGTTGTTGACATTTGCGGTTCCGTACTTCCAGCGTTTACAGCAGCATGAAGGTGAGTCAGGAAGAAAAAAACTCAATCAGTTAACGCGTTTCCTTACCATTGGTGTTACAATGGTTCAGGGTAGCGGATACTTAACATATCTTACTACTCAAGGAGCTATTGCTCCATCATTAAGTGCTGGCGTCTTTTGGTTTTCAGGGTTGGTCATTTTAACCGCAGGAACTATTTTTGCCATGTGGCTTGGTGAGCGTATCACTGAAAAAGGACTGGGTAATGGTACCTCTTTTATCATTATGTCAGGCATCATTGATGCTTTACCGTCTGCATTGGTAACAGAATCTCAATTACAGGGCGGTTTTGCTTTCGTATTGGAAATGGCCATTTGGTTTGCAACTATCATGGGTATTATTGTTGTCATTCAAGCGGTTAGACGTATTCCTCTGCAATTTGCCAAACGTATGGTTGGACGTACGGGAGCTTCACTTCCTACGGCTACTAATCGCGATTATTTACCAATCAAATTGAATGCCGCGGGGGTTATGCCTATCATTTTTGCTCAAGCTTTGATGTTTATTCCTTCAACAATTGCGCAATTCTTGTCAGGTCAGGGTGCTCCTTCCGGATTTTTAGCTCAATTGAATGACTATACATCTTTTGCTCATAATGCCATTTATTTCCTTTTAGTTGTTGTTTTCACTTATGTCTATACAGCATTAATAGTGAATCCACAACAATACGCCGAATATTTGAAACGTCAGAATGCTTTTATTCCGGGTGTTAAACCGGGTCAAAATACAGCTGAATTCATAGATTCTGTAACAACAAGAATAACTTTACCTGGTGCGATAATACTGGGTTTCATATCAATTATGCCGGGTGTGGCAGCTTTTTCTGGGGTGAATGGTGGATTTGCTCGCTTCTTTGGCGGCACTTCTATTCTCATTATGGTGGGCGTTGTTTTAGATACTTTACAACAGATTGAGTCATATTTGCTTCTCAGTAAATACGATGGTCTGGTTAAAAGTGGAAAACTTCAAGGTCGTGGTGGTTTGGTTGCTGTTGGAGAAGGTGGGATTTAAGGATGTGAAAGTAAATATTCAGCATAAAAATTAAGAATTAAAATGAGAGTAATATCTGTTTTAATTCTTAATTTTTATGCGACAATAAAAAAACAAACAATGTTTCAATCCAGTGAGAAAAAAGAAATCTACTACAAAACGGATGATGAGATTGAATTAATCCGTGAAAGTTGTTTGTTGGTTTCTAAAACGTTGGCTTACGTGGGCTCTTTAATTAAACCGGGAGTTACAAGTAAATATATTGATATTCAGGCTGAGACCTTTATAAGGGATCATCATGCTGTTCCGGCTTTCAAAGGATATCGTGATTTTCCTGCTACTCTTTGTATTTCTTTGAATGAAGCGGTGGTTCACGGTATTCCTACTGATCGTGAAATCAAAGAAACGGACGTCGTATCTGTTGATTGTGGAACTTTATTGGATGGTTATTTTGGTGATGCTGCCTATACTTTTGCTTTAGGTGGTGTCAACTCTAAAGTATTAGATTTATTAAATGTTACTAATACTTCGCTATATAAAGGTATTGAGCAAGGAATGGTAGGAAAAAGAGTTGGGGATATAGGCTACGCCATCTTTGAGTATTGCGAAAAGCAGCATAAATATGGTGTGGTCAGGGATTTAACAGGGCACGGTATCGGTAAATCACTTCATGAAGATCCGGATATTCCGAATCACGGGAAAAGAGGTAATGGGGTAGTATTGAGAGATGGACTTGTGATTGCTATTGAACCCATGATTAATTTAGGCACTAAAGAAGTAATGGGTATAGGGGATGGTTGGACCATCATCACTTCAGATAAAAAACCTTCCGCACATTTCGAACATACTATTGCCATAAGAAAGGGTAAGAAAGCTGATATTCTTTCAGATCACTCTTTTATTGAGGATGCAATAAAGAAAAACCCAAATCTTTTGGAAATTTCAATAAAAAATTAGATATTTGCGCTTCTATTTCGGGAAAGTATTATAAATTAATATTCCGGAATAGGCTTGAAATCTGTAATTAGTTGATTTTCAATATTTTACATCGAAAATTTTTGAAAAATTATCTCGATTTCATCCAATTCTAATTTTAATAAAACTTTGCATGGCAAGAACAGATTTAATAAAACAAGACGGAATCGTGGAAGAAGCACTTTCTAATGCGAATTTTAGAGTACGTCTTGAAAATGACCACGTTATTCTCGCGAATATTTCAGGAAAAATGAGAATGAATTATATTCGTATTTTACCAGGTGATAAAGTGTCTGTGGAAATGTCACCTTATGATTTGTCAAGAGGAAGAATAATTTATCGCTATAAATAATATACTTAGTTTTATTGCCCTATTGTTTAAAATAAGACAATAATTCAGTGGTGTCATAACAGAAAATTTAACATTACAATAATATAGACAATGAAAGTTAGACCTTCCATCAAGAAACGTTCTGCTGATTGCAAGATTGTACGTCGCAAGGGCAAATTATACGTTATCAACAAGAAGAATCCTAAATACAAACAACGTCAAGGATAATTTTTATAAAACTTAATTAAAAACATGGCTCGTATAGCAGGTATTGACTTACCAAGAAACAAGCGTGGTGTTATTGGTCTCACGTATATTTACGGTGTTGGACGCTCATCGGCGAGAGAAATACTCGGTAAAGCTGGCGTTAGTGAAGACACTAAAGTAAGTGATTGGAATGATGAAAACATCAAAACCATCTCACGTATCGTCAACGATGAATACAAGGTGGAAGGTGAACTTCGTTCTGAGGTGCAATTGAGCATAAAACGTCTTATGGACATCGCTTGCTACCGTGGTCTCCGTCACCGTAAAGGGTTGCCGGTTCGCGGTCAACGTACAAGAACGAATGCACGTACACGTAAAGGTCGTCGTAAAACAGTCGCTAACAAGAAAAAAGTGACTAAATAACCCGATTCCTTCAACCCGATTTATCGGATGTGTGAGTGGAATGATTTATTTCAATTAACTGTTCAAGGATTGCCCCCCTCAGTAGAAGGACTAAAACCGGAACAAAAGTTAAATTAAAAAATGGCAAAAGCAATTAAGAAAGTCAAAAAGAGAGTTGTCCAAGTTGCGCCGGAAGGTTTGGCGTATATTCAGGCAAGTTTCAACAACATCATCGTCTCCTTGACCAACAAACAAGGACAGGTGATTTCATGGGGTACTGCCGGCAAGGGTGGTTTCCGTGGTTCAAAGAAAAACACACCTTATGCTGCTCAGGTAGCTGCTACATCTGCTGCGAAAGTGGCTTATGATGCAGGTATGCGTTTTTGCGAAGTTCACGTCAAAGGACCCGGTTCAGGTCGTGAATCCGCAATCCGTGCTATTGATGCTGCCGGTATTAAAGTTACCATCATTAATGATGTAACGCCAATGCCACACAATGGCTGCCGTCCTCCTAAGAAGCGTCGTGTATAATTATATATAAAATGATTGGATATGGGTGAATAAACTTTATTTCTCATAAAAATAATTTTGAAAGCCGTCTTCTTGATATTCAATTTTTCAATAAATTCAATAGTCAATTTAATTAAAAATGGCAAGATATACTGGACCTACTACCAAAAAGGCAAGAGCTTTTGGTGAGGCAATATACGGTAACGATAAGTCTTTCGAAAAAAGAAAGTCAACTCCTCCGGGTCAACATGGCCAAACCCGTAAAAGAAAACAACGTTCTGACTACGGTGTTCAGCTTATGGAGAAACAAAAAGCAAAATACACTTATGGTGTGTTGGAGCGCCAGTTCCGTAAAACATTCCATGAAGCGACCAAGCGTCATGGTGTTACAGGCACTGTGTTACTCCAATTGCTTGAAGCTCGTTTGGATAATGTTGTTTACCGTTTAGGTATTGCACCAACGCGTAATGCTGCTCGTCAATTGGTTTCTCATAAGCACGTTACATTAAATGGTGTTGTTTTGAATGTTCCTTCTGCTCAGGTTCGCCCGGGTGATGTTATTGCTGTTCGTGGCAAATCTCGCAACAACGGTAACTTGGAAGGTGTTGGTGTGAACAGAGAAGTGAAAAAATTCTCTTGGCTTGATTGGAATCCTGACCGCCTGGAAGGTAAATTCATCGCTTATCCTGAGCGTGAGCAAATACCTGAAAAAATAAACGAACAGTTGATTGTCGAATTGTATTCGAAATAATCTCTGAAATATAGAACCTATAAGGTTGAAAGACCTTATAGGTTCCATTCATAAAAAATTTCCCCTTCACTTCTTATAGAATCAATCATAGCATGGCAATATTAAATTTCCAAAAACCTGATAAAATTGTTCTTCAGAAAGCTACTGACTTTGAAGGTATTTTCGAGTTTAAGCCTTTAGAACCAGGTTTCGGTCAAACAGTTGGTAACTCTCTGCGTCGCGTTTTGCTGTCTTCGTTGGAGGGTTTTGCTATTTCTGCAGTCCGTATCGCGGGAGTTGAGCACGAGTTTGCTACTATTCGCGGTGTCGTAGAAGATGTTGTTGACATCATTCTCAACCTTAAACAAGTACGTTTAAAGCAATTGATAGTTGGCGAAGAAATCAAAGAAGAAAAGATTTACCTCACTATCAGTGGCAAAGATAAATTTATTGCGGGCGATATCGAAGAAGCAACTAACGTTTTTCGCGTTATGAATCCTGATCTCGTTATCTGTAGCATGGATCCTTCTGTCAGTCTTGAAATGGAATTGACCATCACTAAAGGTCGTGGTTATGTTCCGGCTGACGAAAATTTACCTAAAGATGCTCCTATCGGTGTTATTCCGATTGATGCTATTTATACGCCCATCAAAAATGTGGCTTATAAAGTAGAAAATACACGTGTGGGGCAGAAAACGGACTACGAAAAACTCACTATCGAGATTAAAACTGACGGTACTATTCATCCTGAAGATGCCGTTAAAGAAGCTTCTCGTATCATGATTCAACACTTGATGTTGATAACCGATGAGAATATCACTTTCGACGATGAAAAGAGCCGCGAAGACAGCGTTGTGGATGAGCATATTCTTCACATGCGTAAGTTGCTTAAAACATCTCTTGAAGACCTTGACCTTTCTGTCCGTGCTTATAACTGCCTAAAAGCAGCTAAAATCAATTCACTGGGTGAAATGGTGCGCTACGATACTCATGAATTGCTCAAGTTCCGTAACTTCGGTAAGAAGTCATTGGTTGAAATTGAGGAATTGCTCCAAGACAAAGGTCTATCTTTCGGTATGGATTTATCGAAGTATAAATTGGATGAGGATTGATACCCCCCTCAGTATAGGTAGGTATTTTTCTTGATATGAATTGTATAATATTTTTTTAACAACTTTACAATAATCGTTATGAGCTCACCGGCTGCTCCGATGTTGTAAAGCAAAATGCTCTTAAAATGAGACACGGAGATAAGGTTAATAACCTCGGACGTAAGGCGGCACACCGCCATGCGCTTTTGAAAAACTTGTCAAAAGCTTTAATTCAACATAAACGTATCAGTACAACTTTGGCTAAAGCTAAAGCTTTGCGGTTACACATTGAGCCACTTATCACTAAAGGCAAAAGTAATACAACCCACTCTCGTCGCGTTGTTTTCAGCTACCTTCAAGATAAAGAAGCTATCAAAGAACTTTTTGACGTTATCGGACCAAAAGTAATGGATCGTCCAGGCGGTTATGTTCGCGTTATCAAAACAGGTTTCCGTCCCGGCGATGGTGCTGAAACAGCTTTGATTGAATTAGTGGACTTTAATGAGTTCTATTTGGCAAGCAAAGAAACAAGCACTACGAAGAAGAAAACTCGTCGTAGCCGTGGAAAAGCCACTGCTGCTCCGGTTGCTGCTGCTCCTGCTGCTGTTGAGAATGTAGCTGAAACAGCTGCTGACACAACAGAAACTGAAGAGCAAGCATAAGATTTAAAAAGTAACTCTTTAAGATATATTTAGCCCTGTTCCTTCATATGGAATAGGGCTTTTTTTTTTACTGATTATTCGGAAACTTCCTTCAATGTAAAAACTGATTGATTCACAATTTATCAATAATAAATCTGTTTTTTTCCCAATTTTATTTTATAATTTAATTTTATTTACTACTTTGTTTCGTATTTCTATAGAATGGAAAAATGAATATTATTTTAAATCAAATTAAATTTATAAGCCTTGATAGTTGCCATACCAAAAGAAACTAAATTATTTGAAAACCGAGTGGCTCTTACACCTGATATTGTAAAACAATTAGTTAAAGCCGGAATGTCGGTTCACGTCGAATCGGGTGCGGGCGAAAGAGCTTCTTTCAGCAATCAAAATTATAGAGATGCAGGAGCTGAAATTGTTGATAATCCTGCAACTTTACTCGCTAATGCAGACATTGTTTTGAAAGTTAATGCCCCCACAGTATCCGAAGCTGATAGGCTTAAGCAAGATTCGGTCTTGATTTCTTTTCTATATGCTTACACCATTCCCGAAGTCATTGATGCATTGAATAAAAAGAGCGTGAGTGCTTTTTCGATGGATGCTGTTCCTCGCATTTCCCGCGCCCAAAAAATGGATGCCTTAAGTTCCCAAACCAATTTGGCGGGATACAAAGCTGTTTTGCTGGCTGCTAATGCCAGTGGTAAGATTTTCCCTTTGATGATGACTGCGGCAGGAACTATTACACCCGCTAAAGTCTTGATTTTTGGTGCGGGTGTTGCAGGGCTTCAAGCTATCGCTACGGCAAAACGGTTGGGCGCAGTGGTGGAAGTCACTGATGTTCGCCCCGAAACCAAAGAACAAGTCGAATCACTTGGTGGTCGTTTTCTCGAAGTAACTGATACTGAGGGGGTCAAAGCTGAAGGCGGTTATGTGCGCGAAGTCTCTAAAGAGTTTCTCGAAAAACAACAAGCCTTGATTCGGCACCGCATTAAAGAAGCGGATATTGTCATTACTACAGCTTTAGTTCCCGGTAAAAAAGCACCTGTTTTAATCACCAAAGATATGGTAGAAACTATGAAAATGGGTTCTGTTATCGTAGATATGGCGGTAGAGTGGGGAGGTAACTGCGAATTGAGCCGTAAAGATGAAACAGTAATGGTGCATGGGGTCAATATTCTGGGGGTTTCAAATCTGCCGGCAGCTTTACCCGTCAATGCATCTGAATTATACGCCCGAAATATTTCAACTTTATTGTTGCATTTGGCAGATAAAACCGGTTTCAAATGGGATATGGATGAGGAAATTACGAAAGGCAGTTTAATCACGCATAAAGGCGAATTGGTTCATATTTTTACCAAGGATATTTTACAAAAAATGAAAGCATAGTTTATTTCATCATTTTATTAATTCAGAAAATATGTCAGCAGAAACTTTAATAGCCTTATTATATATTCTCGTGATGGCGAGTTACGCGGGTTTTGAGTTGATTTCAAAAGTGCCACCTACCCTGCACACCCCCCTGATGTCAGGTTCAAACGCTATATCCGGGATCACAATCGTAGGCTCTATATTGTGCTGCAATCAGTTGGGTTATACCAGTTTGAGTAAAATATTGGGTATGGCAGCAATAGCTTTTGCCATGATAAATGTTGTAGGTGGCTATGCCGTAACGGACAGGATGTTAAAAATGTTTAAGAAAAAATAATTGTCAGTAGTCGAAATAAAAGACTGATAATTATAAATAGATATATTTTAAATATGGATAAATCAACTTTAGATATAATTATTAAATTAGCTTACCTCGTCTCTGCGGTTCTTTTTATTATCGGTATAAAAAGGATGCAACGCACGCAAGAGGCACGACAGGGTAATTTTTTATCGGCGGTAGGTATGGCGATTGCCATTATTGCAACATTGATTCAGGTGGAAGTTCTGACATTGCCTGAAATTTTTATATCCATGCTTATCGGTTCGGCTATTGGTTGGATTTATGCTTATCGTGTTGAGATGACTCAAATGCCCGAAATGGTTGCTCTTTTCAATGGTTTTGGCGGTTTAGCTTCTATATTTGTCGCTATTTCTGATTTTTATTTTAAACAAGTTGAAAATTCCTCTCCTCCGGATACTATCACCAATATTGCTATTGCCCTTTCTGTTTTAATCGGCGGCGTCACTTTTACCGGCTCAGTTGTGGCTTGGGGCAAACTCAATGGCAAAATTTATGGGAATGCTGTGACATTTAAAGGCCAACATACATTGAATTTAATCTTGTTCCTCATAACCGTTGCCACTTCTATTTGGGTTGTTTACGACCCGTCGGCAGTTTGGGCGTTGTGGGTCATTGCCGCTATATCGCTTTTACTCGGTGTTTTAACGGTAATACCCATCGGTGGAGCTGATATGCCTGTAGTTATTTCTCTTCTGAATTCATATTCCGGTATGGCGGGTTGTGCCACTGGCTTTGTTTTAGGCAATTATATGCTGATTGTAGCAGGTGCTTTAGTGGGTGCTTCGGGTATTATTTTGACTCAAATCATGTGTAAAGCGATGAATCGTTCGCTTATTAATGTCCTTCTAGGTGGTTTCGGCACCACAAGCAGTAGCAGTGCTGTCGGAGGAAAAGCGAGTGACATTGTGGTGAAAGAAGTAGGAATAGAAGAGGCTGCCATGATTTTTGATTCGGCATCATCAGTCATTATCGTTCCTGGTTATGGTATGGCAGTGGCTCAAGCACAGCATATTATTAAAGAAATGATGGAGTTATTAGAAAAAAAGAATATCAATGTTCGATTTGCTATTCATCCGGTGGCAGGTCGCATGCCCGGACATATGAATGTATTGTTAGCTGAATCCAATGTACCTTATGATAAGCTTGTAGAAATGGATCACATCAACGATGATTTCTCAAATACGGATGTGGTTCTTGTAGTCGGAGCGAATGATGTCGTCAATCCGGCAGCTCGTACCAATCCCGCGAGCCCTATTTACGGCATGCCTATTTTGAATGTGGATAAAGCGCGTACAGTTATCGTTTCAAAACGCAGTATGGCTTCCGGTTATGCCGGTATTGAGAATGAACTATTCGGTTTCCCAAATTGTCTGATGCTTTTTGGGGATGCCAAATCTTCCATTACAAAAGTAGTCGGTGCTTTAAAAGAAATGTAATAAATTTTTATAATGAGTAAGCTGTACATCCCACTGAATAAATTAGTAACTTATTCAGTGGGATTTTTTATGTGCGTTGCAACGAAAGCAACCAATGATAAAATGTTAATGTCCGATTCAGTACCATTTTTTCCCGATTCAGAGTATTTGATTAAAAAAAGGGTAAGCAATGACAGATATTTGTAGCAGTAAAATTGCTGTACAACCCTTGTATTAATCATTGTAGAATGTGATTTCCGTCATTTTACACTTCTCAGTATGAGCTTAAATTTGTAGTGTGGAGATTTGATTGTGGGGTTTTAATCATAAAAAAAATGAAAATAAAATTCGAGATAAAGCAACGAAAATCATTTTTTTGACGTGTTAAGTTGTAGAGGTATTTTAATTACATTATATCATATTTTTTGAGTGAACCAATTTAAAGTCAACATTATTTTTACACTAAATTCACCAATCTATGCGTTTTACGATTTCAACTTCAATTGTATTAATTCTTATTTTTATCACTTCATCCTGTAAACACGATCCGTTAACTTCTACAGGAGGTGTTACTCCAACAGATACTACCACCACTAATACAGACACCGGTACAGTGTCAATTACAGGTTGGAAATGCAGTGCCGACAGCGTTTATTTTCAATATGATGTTTTACCTATTCTGGTTTCGAGTTGTGCTCCAAGTGGATGCCATAATGCAGCTACTAAGGCAGATGGCTATCAATTGACGGATTATGCCAGCGCCATTAAAAAAGGAGTTTCTGCGGGTAAAGCAACAAGCAGTAAGGTCTATACCGAAATAGCCAACGGTAGTATGCCGCCCCGAAGTTTGGGCATTACTATGACGCAAGCTCAAAAAGATATCATTGCCAAATGGATCAATCAAGGGGCTAAGAATCTATCTTGCAACCCAAGTTTTGGTATTTGTGATACGACTAATGTGAAATATTCTACATTTGTAGCGTCTGTTATTCAAAATAAATGTCAAGGTTGTCACAATTCAACACTGCCACTACTCACCAATTATACCCAGATAAAAGCCTCTGTACAGTCTGGTAAGTTTGCTGGGAGTATTAATCATCTTGCTGGATATTCAGCGATGCCACAGGGAAGTGCTAAATTGCCCACTTGCGAGTTGAATAAAATAAATGCTTGGATTAAGGCAGGTGCGCTCAATAATTAATTCATATCAATTTTAATATACATCTAAGATTAATCTTCTAAAAAGCTATCTATTTCGACCAATGAAAAAACAGATTTTTATTATTCCAGTTGTATTAGGTGTCATTTTATTATTTTCTGCGCCAAGTTGTTATTACGATGTAGAATCCGTGATTTATCCGGATACAGGTACTTCGACGTGTGATACAGCTTCAGCTAAATTTGCAGCGTTCGTATCGCCATTAATGGTTTCAAAATGTGCCACTTCTGGTTGTCATAATGCCAATACAGCGTCAGCAGGTGTCAATTTGGATGGATACACTAGTATAAAAAATTACATAACAAAAAGTAAATCGGTATTTTTTGGTTCCATCAATCATAGTTCCGGTTTTTCTGCAATGCCAAAAGGAGGTTCTAAGTTTTCAAGTTGTGATATCAATAAATTGCAAATTTGGGTTAATGCAGGCATGTTATACAATTGATTTTCAGTTTCAAAAATTTCAAAAATGTTAAAAAAATTTCTTTTTATAGGTATCTTATTGGCGATTTTAGGTGGCGGATATGGCTACTATATGTGGAATAAAAAAACACCGACAACTGCCTCACGCGACCTTGATATAACGATAACAGCAACAGATTTGGCAAGCCAGTTCGATAATGCTAAACATCTCGGCAAAGTTTTAGCCGTCAAAGGTAAAATTGCCACTATCGAAACTGAAAATGGTATGACCAATATCACGCTCGAAACCGAAGACCCTCTGGTGTCGATTAGTTGTGAAATCGAAAAAGGTTCTGAAACGTCGTCTGTCAAAGTTGGGGATGAGGTAACAATCAAAGGGCAATGCGATGGTAAACTGACCGATGTCGTTTTGACGCGTTGCATTATTGTTAAATAAAGTTAAACTTATTTTAAAAGGCTCATAAATTACATATTTAAATCCGTTTTCAACGTCTTATTAGTATGAAAGTTGAAACATCATTTACAATTAAAAAATGAAATATTATTATGAAAAAAGTCATATTAAGTGCAGCAGTATTGTTTTCTTTAGTGAATCTTAATGCTCAAAAAGTTTTCACTAAAACAGGTATGATAGCCTTCTCCGCAAGTTCTCCCATCGAAAAGATAGAAGCCACTACTAAAAAATCCGTGGGGGTAATCGATTTAGCATCGGGTAGAATTGAAGTACAGTTATTGGTCAAATCGCTGCATTTCGAAAAAGCCTTAATGGAAGAACATTTCAATGAAAACTACATGGAATCAGGTAAATTTCCGGACGCAAAATTTGTCGGCAACATCTCTGATTGGGCATCTGTCAATTTGAAAAAGGATGGTACATATCCCGTTAAAGTAAAAGGCGATTTGACGATGCACGGTGTAACGAAAAATATCGAAACCAATGGTAATTTGACCGTTAAGGGTGGTACAATTACTGCCGCTAAATCTGACATCACAATCAAAGTTGCTGATTTTAATATCCAAATACCGGGAGCAGTCAAAGATAAAATTGCCAAAGAAGCAAAAATTAGTATTGACTTAGCTTTGCAAGCAATGTTAGCGGCAAAAGCGAAGTAAAACAGCAGTTATAAACTTTTACTGCTCAACCGAATTAGGCTTCTTGAAAATATACTATTTTTGAGAAGCCTAATTTGTTTTTTATACAAAATCCTATTTTTCGAATTTTAAATAAAAGCATAATGAAAAAAATACTACTTATTTTAATACCCCTCAGTATCTGGGCAACAAAAAATTTCGCTCAAAAGGATACATCGGGCAGTTTGCTCTCTCTGATTGAAAGTGACGATGAAATCAACTACACAAAATACAGTTTCAAAACCAATCGCATTATCAATTTGCATTCACTTGAAAGTACTGCCATGGGCGTGATGGATGTCAAAATA
Organism: Saprospiraceae bacterium; assembly: GCA_031424115.1. Classification (GTDB taxonomy): domain Bacteria; phylum Bacteroidota; class Bacteroidia; order Chitinophagales; family Saprospiraceae; genus JAAFJT01. Next base: position 35,859 of record JANPGW010000461.1, read on the forward strand.
TCTCACCGATTTGGGACAGTTGACGAAGGGCTTTACAACCTATTTGGTTTGGATGTCGCCACCCAACGCATTGGTATTGATTATGGTATCACCAACCAATTAACCGTAGGTGTCAATCGAAATAGTGTCAAGAAAGCTTTTGATGGGTTTTTGAAGTATAAATTTTTGCGCCAGAGCACTGGCAAACACAATATGCCCATTACCGCAGCCATCATGACGAGCGCAGCCGTTGAAACCCAAAAATGGGATAATCCAGACCGTGACAACTATTTTTCATCTCGGCTATATTATACCACTCAACTCATCGTGGGGCGCAAGTTCAATGATTATGTTACCGTCGAATTGGTACCGACGTATGTCCATCGCAACTTAGTGAAAACCACTGATGTTAAAAATGATGTGTATGCTTTAGGGGTAGGAGGCCGCATTCGCCTGACTCGGCGGATGACTTTCAACGCGGAATACATTTATGTACTACCCAATCAATTAGCGCCCGAATTTAAAAATTCATTATCGGTTGGGTTAGACATTGAAACCGGTGGACATGTATTTCAATTGCATTTTACCAATTCAACTTCTATGTCTGAGTATGGTTTTATCACCCAAACTGAAAATAGTTGGGGAAAAAACGCTGTCCGATTTGGCTTCAACGTTTCCAGAGTTTTTACCCTATGGGATCCGAAGAAAGTGAAATAAAAAAATGCCTTTTTTTGCCTTTTTTTTCGAAAAGCCAAGTGAAATACCCTGACACTTGGCTTTTTCTATACCCCTCAGTATAGAGAACAAATGTCAATAAAAATTAAATTCTAAAAATAATTAAATTGATAAATAACTATTTTAGGTTATAATTATTTGTCGTATCTTCGATAAAAAATTAAAATTCTTTTGTTAGATTTTTTTTTTTTTTACTAAATGAAATTTTTGATTTAAGAAATACTAAAGATATAATAATATTTTAATATTTAAAATCTCCAAATGATTTATTTCAAATATGACACCCCTGACAAAAAATAATTGATAACCATTGATAAA
>JANPGW010000462.1:0-18375 GCA_031424115.1 Saprospiraceae bacterium
GGCAAAAAAGGCGTCCATATCTATGTGAATTATCTTCCGCATTTTTCTGTTTCAAAATACGGGATAAATTTAAAACAAAAAATTTATAAAGTGTGAGTTTTATCTTTTTAGTGGTTAATAAGCAGTCATAGAAGTTGTCAATTATTTGTAATCTTGTCCCAATCCTGAATCCCTAAACCCCAATCCTGAATCCCCAAACCCCAATCCTCACCCTCACACCCGACTCATCTTATTGCGCAACAAATGATCCGCCAAAACTAACGCTGTCATGGCTTCTACAATTGGAACAGCTCTGGGCAATACGCAAGGGTCGTGTCTGCCGCGACCCGTCACCTCCACGGATTCGAGAGCCTGATTGACGCTTTCTTGAGCCGAGATAATAGTCGCCACCGGTTTGAAAGCAACTTTGAAATATATGTCTTCACCATTTGAAATACCCCCTTGAATCCCGCCGGAATGATTCGTGCGGGTCTTTACTTGCCCCCCCTCAGTATAGAAAGCATCATTGTGTTCAGAGCCGCGCAAAGTGATGCCTTCAAAGCCGGATCCATACTCAAAACCTTTCGCCGCATTGATTGATAACATGGCTTTTGCAAGGTCAGCATGTAGTTTATCAAAAGCCGGTTCGCCTAAGCCAATCGGGCAATTTTGGACAACGCTCGTTACAATACCGCCGATTGTATCACCTGCTTTTTTGACTTCTTGTATGAGGTCAATCATTTTTTCAGCCGTTGCTAAATCAGGGCATCTGACCACAGTGCTTTCTATCTCATTGAAATCCAATTCTTTATAGGTTTTGGGCGTTTTTAATGCTCCCACTTGACTCACATAAGCGTTCACTTTGACCCCCTCAGTATGCAGCAACATTTTAGCCACCGCGCCCGCTGCTACCCGAGCGGCTGTTTCGCGCGCAGAAGACCTTCCGCCGCCTCTATAATCCCGAATCCCGTATTTCATTTGATAGGTAAAATCGGCGTGCGAAGGGCGATATTTGTCGGCAATATGGCTGTAATCCTTCGAGCGTTGGTCTTCGTTATAGATGACGATGGTAATCGGGTGTCCGGTGCTTTTCCCTTCAAAAACGCCACTTAAGATTTGGGCGGTGTCGCTTTCGTCCCTTTGAGTGACGATTTTGGATTGCCCCGGACGGCGACGGTCGAGTTCAGATTGAATAAAATTTTCGTCAATTTCCAAACCTGCCGGACAACCATCAATGATAACACCGATAGCCTTGCCATGCGATTCGCCGAAAGTGGTAATTTTAAAGGCACTGCCAAATGTATTTCCTGCCATGTAATGAGCGTCTTATTTTGTTGTGATAAAAATTAATTGGTTGTGCAAAAGTAGTTTTTTTAAAAGATTATTTTAGGATAAATCAGCTTGTATCAACACTTTTGAGTTATTTCACACAAAGTTAAAACCTTAGCAAACCCAAAGATGTTCTACACCGTAGATATTGATGGTATAACCTATTCATAAAATAATTTTTCACTAAACTCATCTCAAAAATGAAAAAAATCTACTCGATTTTCTTTACGTTTTCTCTTTTGCTCACTTCCACGCTGTTGATGGCCAATAAAGACGGCAGAATACTGCTGAGTGCCACGCTGAGTGGCGCTAATGAAGTACCGGCTGTCAATACAAAAGCCAAAGGTTTAGTCACCATAGTTTTGGAAGAAGATCGTTCCATGATGACTATCAATGGTGTCTTTGATAGTTTAAGTGGTTCCGTTACCGGTTGCCATTTTCATAAAGGTATCGTGGGTGCTGCTGGGGGAGTTGTGCTCAGCCTTGGTTCATATGTAAATGGTAACCGTATTTATGCCCAAATTGCGAATCCATCTAAGACGTTGATTGCGCAAATGATGTCAGACAGTATTTATTTCAATGTGCATACTGCAGCCAATTCAGGCGGTGAAATCCGAGGCCAAGTCTTTTTACGCACGGATTTTCATTTATGGTCTATTATGACCGGATTCAATGAAGTGCCGGTTGTGAACACACAAGCATTGGGGTTGGCTTCGGTAGTCGTGTCAAGGAGTTTGGCAAAAGTGGAATACAAAGTTGTGGTCAGGGGTTTGAGTGGTGCCATAACAGGTGCTCATTTTCATTACGGAGCACCCGATAAAGCGGGACCGGTGGCGTTTTCTTTAAATGCAAGCGGAAGTGTTATTGCAGGTACATTTGATTTGCCGGATTTAAAATTTATTGATAGCTTGGATGCGGGTCGCGTTTATATCAACGTACATACGGGCACTAATGCTGGTGGTGAAATCAGAGGACAATTGGGTTTTATGGATGGTGCTATAGGTTTTGATGCTCTTATTGAGGGTGCCAATGAAGTGCCGGCAGTGACAACTGACGCGAAAGCGTTGATGGTAGGCTGGACAAATTACACATTGGACTCAATGCAGTATGCCGTTATTCATACCGGCTTGACGCCCACCGCGGCACATTTTCACAATGCAGCCGCGGGAGTTAACGGCGGAGTGCTTACAGCTTTGACACCCTATAATGTTGCGCCAACAGCAGCTTACGTGGATAAAATTGCCCTCTCCAACGATAACCTCAACAAGTTTTTGAAAGGCGAAATCTATGTTAATTTGCACACTGGAACTAATTCAGGGGGTGAAATTCGGGGTCAGGTTTCTTCATCCATACACGAAGGCTTGGTAGCCGATTTATGTGGTAAACAAGAAAATCCGGCTACGACCTCCACCGCTTCAGGAGCCGGATTTTTGTCAATTGATAGGAATAAATTAATTGGCTTTTTCACGGTTGTCACCACGGGATTGACTGCCAATGCGACCGCGGCTCATATTCATAAAGGCGCAAAAGGCGTTAACGGTGGTGTGTATGTGGGTTTTACCGCATCTGCGAGCAATGCCTACAGTGGAGCTTTCATTTTCCCAACCACCACCGCAGCTGACTCAGCCATCAATGGTTTGATGTATTTCAACGTGCATACAGCTGCTAATGGAACCGGTGAAATCCGAGGTCAAATCGGCAAATCGCTTACACCGGATTGTTTACCTACCGGTATTTTTGAGTTGAATGGCGAGCAACTGACCGTGAAAGTGTTCCCTAATCCGGTATTGGATAAAGTCACGCTTCAATTTGACAGCAACGAAAAAATGACTGCTCAAGTGGTTATTTCTGACTTAGTCGGCAGAAGCGTATTGACCCAAAAAATGGCAGTCGTTAACGGTGATAACCAATTGGAAGTGGATACAAACGCCCTCTCGCGCGGCATTTATTTTTTACAATTGGTGCACAATGGTAAAATTTTGTTTGCGGAGAAGGTGGTGAAACAGTAGTGTTTTGTTTTATAAAAAAGCAGCTAATTCATTGTAAATAAGTGAATTAGCTGCTTTTTTATAATTATAACATATTTATTTGTGCTATTTTTATAAGTGTTAAACAAAAAAAATCGGTGTTAATATTCTGTAATTACTCATTGTTTTACAAACTTCTTTTCAGCTACTTTTTTTCCTTCACTCAATACCTGTAAAAAGTATAAACCATTGGGTAAATCCGTTATTTGTACGGACTGTTGGGTACTGCCTGTATTTATCGGATTTTCTGAAACAATACGTCCTACAAGGTCGGCAACACGATAGGTCATATTCGAGGGGGCTGCTTCGGAAAGTTCAAGAGTAAACAAGCCTAAGTTGGGGTTGGGCAAAAGCCACAAGCTCATTTTCAGTGCTATTTCTGTTGTTTTTGTAAGTTTGTTGGCAACATTTCTGCCATTGACCGAAGCCGAACCGCCGCCACCACTGAACCCACGCACCACCATTTCAGCATAATGCTCTCCTGCTAACTGACCATGCCGCCAGGTGGAAGTCGTTGCTTCAGGACCATTCGCATACGACCAATACCCTGTACTGTTGTAAGCCGTTGCACCTGGTACATTCGCATGTTGGTACCAAGGAGCCACGTCTTCGTAGCGGTGGAAACCATTTATTTTGTGAAAATACATCGCTTCATGGCTATCGAGTCTCCCACCTAACGGCGTAATGGCAGCGCGCATCAGTTCGAAATCTCTTTGCGTGTAGTAAAATCTAATTTTGAAATCTTTGTCAATTTGTTGTGCGGGTAGCAAATTTTCCATCAACCAATAGCGATTCATTTCGTACCAACCACTGGGGTTTTGTACGAACCTTGCTGGCGGGTTTTTAACGAGGGTAGCACCTGGAGGGTTGTTGGAAAATACTAAGGGTAGTGCATCGAGTGTGCTAACATCATTGCTTAATTGAACCGACAACATCAGTTCATCGTCATCAATACCGCCCCCATTGTTAGCGATTTTGTAATAATGAACCCAACCTGAAGTGTCCCTGCACGTTCCAGTGTGCTTATAACCACCCACAAAAGGCACTTTACCATGTGCATTATACTCGACACCATTTAACTGTGGCGCGCCAATTTGGGCTGCGACGGGACCATCTATTAAAATTGCAGTTTTATACCTAATGTCATTAAAAGAAGGGCTTGCTGGGTAACTTCGATGTGGCGTAACAACCCATTGATACCGAATGCCCTGTCGCAACAAAAGCAGCGTGTCAAAGCGAGAGTCCCCACCATAGTTGATTACGGCTGCTCGAAGGTTGGTAGTAGAGTTGGTGGCGTCAAAATTACCTTCATACAAAAAAGTATAATTGTTATCGGAAATCAAGCGATAGTTCCCGTCTTTTGGTACAGTCAGTTCAAATATTTCATAATTGGCTCTAACAGTATCGTTTGGCAAAACGAATAGCGGGTTGCAACGAGACAAAATATATTCCATTTTTACCAAAATATCACTCAATTGGACAACTATTATATTGCTTTGCCCTGGCAAACTACCGCTACACTTGTTTTCAATATAAAAACGGTATGAAGCAGAAGGTGACAGATTAGTTAAGGTGAAGACGGTATCGGTTGTAATCACCTCTCTATTGGCGCCAGCCCCGTCGTAATGCAAGTAGTACTTGGCACCAGATCCAGCGTTGCGCCAACGCAATGTAGCTGTCGTGCTGGTTTTAGCAACAACCATTAAGGAATCCACTGCTGAGCACGGAGGGGTACAATCATAAATGATGAAATCAGTGTCGTAGGCTCGGCTCGGGCTTTCTTTATTCCACCTCGCTCCATCTGCCAGCAATAAATAAGTCTTACCCGAATCTGCTTGAAAAAAAAGCTTATTATTGTTGATGACACAGCCCATCGAAGTAATGCCAAATCTATTGCACCCTAAAGCAGCATCCTTGTAAAACCACTGTACCTGAAGTGAGCCAACATCTCTGGGCCAAACCGTCACTTGACAGGTTTTTGTGGCTTTGTATCTAAAAACATATTCGTTTATGTTTGTATAATCCCAATCGTCTAAGCAAGCCCTGCTTTGAAAAGCATTCGCTATGCCATTTTCAAAATGTTGTCCTGTTACCCGTTCGCCGTTTTGAACATCCCGCACATCCATAAAACAACCAGAGAGCGTTTTGAAAGTGAAAGCGTATGAAGGGTTGTTAAATCCGTCGGGGTAACAACTGGCTTTAAGCCCCAATTCGTAAGTCGTGTCGGGTGTTAGGTTATCGACATAGAGCGTTGTCAATTGTCCTTGCACTACAGGGCGTATTTGAATAGCCTCGCCCCCTATTGTTCCCTTAATGTGGACACCAGAAGATACTAAAGCACCAACAGGTGAAATAAATTGAATTTTTGCAGACCTATCTGTCACTGAATCAATCCGAACGGAGGTAAATGTACCACAAAAAGTAGCGGTCTCAAACTTAATAGGACCCGTCCAACAGGAAAGAGCCAATGTCGAATCACAAGGAGAACGCAACCATAATCGGTATTTTGAGGCAGGTTTGAGCGAATCGCCCGGCAGTCGGTAGGTCTGTTTGATAGAAGGTGTAATTTTTACGCCGCTTACTGAAGGACGTGCGTTTGCGTCTGGTTCAACCAAAAGGGAGTCAGTGGTGTAAAAAAAATCGAACTCCGTTGGTTCGTTTGGCGGGATATTCCAAAAATTGAAGGTAGCAGAAAATGGTTCAAATAAAGGGTCTTGTTTAACTTGTTCTACCATTACCTGCGGTGTGGGGCAACGGCTTAGACGGAAAACAGGCGCATTAGCATAGTAATTTTCGATTATTATGATATAAGAAGTACCACCTATCAGTGTATCCAATATTCTATTGGAAGGGTCTGTTGGTTGTTGTCTAAAACATTTTCCGCTACTACTTGAGCAATTTGGGAGGTTGTCGGGAAACCAATTCAAATGAGGGAAAGACCAACTGTATGCTTCGAAATTAATCCAATAAGTCCCCGTTTCTGGAGCAGTGAAACGAAAAATCCACGACTGTGTATTCACTTCAGTACTAATACAATTGGCTTCATATGGATATATTGAATAAGAGGGAAGGCTGCTGCAATTCACTTTTTGACAAGTAGAAATGGGTATTGCATGAAAGCAAGGTGTGAATATGGTTCGGAACACCACAGGACCTACCCAAAGACTGCGGTCTCCATTCTGACAGGCTGAACGGACATAGACCCGGAAGGTGTCATCAGGTGGTAGATTTTTTATTGTAAATGATTTGCTACCCCAATTTTGGACAGTTGCAGGCGTGTTGGCACTGGGGTTTGGCAATGAATTGGACTGCCATAAAATATCCCATTGCGAAGCTGCCCCAAAGCTCTCCCAACTTACAACAGCAGTAGAATCCGTGATGCCCGAAATTTTTGGCAATTCGGGTTGGACACAAATCGGCACAGGGCTGGTTTCGAGGTTAAGCCGCCAACCTTTGAGGAGTGTAAAATAACTGTGAGCAGGAGAGTCATCTACAACCCAAAGCCGCCATGTCCCATTAGGATTTTCATTGATTAAATCATTGAATGTTGCTAATTTGGGCTGTACAACGCCAGGCCCGGGCGCAGGAAATGTGTCTGCCGATGTGCCGAAATTAGCAGGGCGATAATGTATAAAAGAACGAAGCCCAAAAGTTGGCAATGTGTCCGCCGCTTTAGAATCAAACCATAATTCATCAATCTGAACATCCTCAAACCCTCGAAAGTAATCAGACATCAACATGACCCGCTTACCAGAAGGTGCTTCGAGCAGTATGTCCAAATCAGCGTAATCGCCATCCATGTAAAACGAGGGAAACAGCACCTGAATCCCTTTCAAGTAGCGATGTCCACCACTGATAGGAATTTGGGCGGGATAAACATTTGGCAGGCCTGCTATAAAGAGTTTTATTGAAGACGTATCAGCTCCAGATACCATTATCTGCTGTGCAGATATTTTTGAGATACTGCACAAGGCTATCGCGATTACCCATAAGCGTAAGTTCATTTTCAATGTTAAATTGATATGACTTCTAATTTTTATCATGGTAACATCTGTTAAATCTTATAAAATGCTTTCAAATCAGTTTGATACTGAGGGAGGTGCTTCGCGCCCAAAACGAGCGAGAAGCACCACTATCATCAGCTTATTTTTTGTCCTTTGTATCCGCTTGATAAATACAGCAAATTTTTGAACTGATTTTCAGTGTGCAATTTTTACCACTACTTGAGATTGAAAATGTTTTAGAATTCACATTGTACTGAATTTGTGGATACTCAGTCGCTATGGTAGGTTTATAATTTGTATTAAATGTGACACATAAGATTTGAGTCCCCCCAACACCTTTCAACGAATAACAGGTATTGGATTTGAAATTGTATACATAGCTATTGGCTTCATCCACAAAAGAACTCCAACGATTTGGCGAAGAAGAACTCGCTATTGGAATTCCATTAACAGATAAAGAGGGCGTTCCAGATACGGTGCCAACAAATTGAATGTCAAACTAAATGTTTGGAATGGGTATTTTAGTCTCAGGAATGGATACAACATCTCTTTTAAAAGTAATTGCGGTAAGCAAAACGAAACTGAACAAATAGATAATCGCTTTCATTTTTTGATTTTTACATTTTAGAAAAAATATGAGGACTATGATCCCGATTTTTCGTAAAGGGGCTTTGAAGTGAATTTTTAAAACCTTTTAAGCTCTTTTGTTTAGCAAACCAGAGGGTAATTAAAAGTTTTGTTGGCAGTTTTTCCACTACTATTTTACTAAATTAGGCACACGAATTTAGTCGTACCACTTTTTATATTTGAGCAAGTCTATAAAACCAAATTAGCATCTTTTACATCAAGTAATATTATTTGTTTAGCTGTGTCTCTTTCTAAAGAAACTCTAATAAAGTGATTTTTCATCAGTTTTTTAGCAATTTCATAGGATTCAGCTTTATCCTTGCCTTTGCTAATACGTAACCAAGTATATAAAGATAAAAATGAGCCGTCACTATGATGTTTATCAAGTTCATTATAAATAACTCCATGTGAAACTATTCCCTGTCTATCCTTTATTTTTTTAGGAAAATAGTCATAAGCAAAAGTCATTATAAACAAGTTTTTATTGTCTTGCTCAGCTTCCTCAGGAATTGCCTCTTTCTTAAACTTCCAAATATCCTTAATATCATTATAAGATACACATTGAAGCCATTTCTGGTCAATCATTGGAATATTATTAATAAAGTCAATTAGGGGTAAGCCTTTATTTATTGCGAATACAATCTTTTTAAAAATGTCAATTTTAAGCCCTTCTGTAAGCCATTTGACCAACTCTACTTCCTTTTCGAGTTGCTCTAAATTGGGTGTATTGTCTAAACTGGTGGGCAAACGATAAATATTAAAACCAAAGCCCCAAAATAGCCATAAATAGCCTTTGCTTTCCTTATATTTTTCCTTTTGGACTTCCGTTAATTTGATTTCATGGGAAGGAATTCCTTTTCCTATCAACCATGAGAGGTTGACAAACTCAATGCCTATACTTTTTTTACTAAAACCATATACATGGTTTTCCCATTCTACTAAATCATTAAATTGAAGAATGGTAGCATTATTTTTAACAGACAGATGTGCGTTTTCATTATTAGTACTAACAAATCCATCTCCTGTGTCTGCTGCAGTCTCATGTAAAACTAAATGAATAATATCCGAAGGCTTTCTATAAGCATTTACTTTTTTGTTGTGTATAATTGCTTTATCTTTCACCCAGTCTTTATAATTTGTGATGCCCGTGATACCCGTATTAAATTCTTGCATATTAATAACAATTGTATCAGAACTAACTGGGTTGAATTGGTTTATTTTTTGGGCAAGAGCATTTTTTTCTGATTCCTTCAAAACATCTTCGTGCTTACTTACCTGTTCAATTGGCGTTTTTGTTACTGTTGGTGTACTAATAGGTTTACTTGCTTGAATAATAGGAACTTTAATAGGTAAATAGCGGGATTCTACAAACGGAATAGTCGTAATATAAGGTTTTTTGTTGAAAAAATACTGTAAAGCATACCAATACCAAAACACCTCCCTATCATTATATTCTATTAAATCATGTATATCAAGTCCAAAATGGTCAAAAAAAACAAACGTTAGCGATACTTTAGTTTTTAAAACGCCACGCTCATTTATTTTATCATTTGCATCAATGTTTAAATATATTTTCCATGCCCAAGTATCGTTAATGGCAATTTTAAGCCCAACAAAGGTATCAGTAAAACCTGAAAATTTAGGTCTCGCTACATCATCAATCTTTAATCCTCGCTCAACCCCTTTTTCTGAAATGATTAAAAAAGAGGGAATGTCTCCGCCAGATTCTAAGAGCGTTTTTTCTAATCTTTCAAATATAATAGAAACAAATTCTTGCGTTTGAGGCTGTACTTTGACTGCTTTTGTTAGTATAGGAAATTTTTTAAATGATTTTTGTGGGTTTTGCTCTTTATTGTTAAGAAATTCATTTGCCATATTGACAATATTTTCATCTAATATGCCCATTGCGAAAAATTTTAGTTCGGCAATAAATTTTTTCTCTACTTCTTTTTCTTCTTGTTTGATTATTGCCTTCATTCTTTTTTTAAACGAAGAAGCATTATCATTCATAATGGACAGGCTTTTCACTGCTGTTTCCCGAGGCTCATTTTTATATTTATTAATATAGTAAATTTCAATATCTTTTTTAAATTTATCTAACCCATTTTCATCACGTGTATAAATACCAGATTGAAGATCCTCTGCTATCTTATTTGAAGTCTTACATTCCCCGTCTTTGAATTCACCTGCATAGCCTGGTCTTCGGCATGATTTGTTGATTAATATAGGTCGTTTCAGATACGCTTCTTCAATAAAGGATTGGGTATATGCTTCTGAAGGATTGTCTTGATTCTCAAGCTCCACCTCTGGTGCATCAGGTTCATCAGTAGTCTGCGGTTCTTCTTGCTTTTGTTTCTGCTTATTCGGTTTTAGTCGTTTCATTTCCCACCCGACCTTTGGAGACTTGACTTTTTTAACACCTTTATTTGTGCGTACTAAGGCTTCTTCGTTGTTAATAGACTCAACCACGCCATAGCCAGCAGGAGCATGATGGGCATACTTATACCAAAGCATAAGGTCACCCGTTTCCATGAAACCACTTTTTTCAACAGGTAAAGATTTGAAAAAATCCGCTAAGTTTTCCCCTTGTAACTCAGGGTACTGCTCTTCGTAGGATTCCATAAGGGATTCAATAGGCATAAATGATGGGGTAAGAGTCTCCATAATGTCTTCTTTTTTAGGTTTATTATTTATTTTAAGCTCTTTTGTATATGGTTTTAAGAGTTGTGAAATATCCAATAGACCATTGCCATAACGCGCTTTTCCTGTGGCATTGTCTGTCACTGGCTTGCTACAAGCTTTACTTAATTTATCCCGTACTTCTTCAATAGATAGGGGTTTATCAGATGCTTCATACAATAAAGCAATGGCTCCTGTGACGTAAGGAGCAGCCATACTTGTGCCTGTCTTGGTGGTTAGCTCACCTTTTGAACGCTCTTGGTAAGGTGAAGCAGATTTAGCAGCGATAATGTTAATGCCAGGAGCTGTCAAATAAGGAATTTGTCTGCCATCCCATGTTGGGCCAACACTGCTAAAAAAGCCGATTTTATTATCTTTAGGATTATAAGCACCCACAGAAATATTGAATTGACCATTACAAATAGAACCAGAAGTAAGATTATGATTTGCCTGATAAACAGGAAATTGACTTTGATTGTGTAGGTTAAGCATATCCCGTTCAATCCAAGTTTCATAACGCCCTGACACTATTGATTGCCCTTTAATTAAAATTTGCCATTTACCATCATCTGCTTTTTCATCAAGGATAATTAATATCTGACTGAGTTGTGTGTTCGGTTCATTTTTTCGATAATAGAATCTGCCAATGTCTAAACCCTCCTCATTTTGTATATTTGTTCTACCGACGCTTTGTTCCTTTAAAACAAAAGTCTGACTGGGGGCTTTTAAACTAAGGGTAATATCATCTTGCGATTCATGCCAAATTTCTATTTCATTGGGTGTTTTATCATATTGAGCTATTAACCATTCCAAAGAAACTTCTTGTCTTTGTGTAAAATACCCACTGCTATGTGTTTTTCCAAAATAGTAATTGCCACAACTTTGAACAACGGCTCTATTGTTTTTATACTTAACCAACTTATCAATGGCTTGCTCGATAAGTGAAAGCCCCTTGTGAGCGTCTCCATGACTACCCACGCTTAGGTTGATGACAAGAGGTTGATTACCAGTTGCTTTATCCATGAAATGAATAGCATCAAAAACGCGTGAAGAGTCTCCAAGTCCCATTAAATCTTTAAATTTTTCGGTGGCAAGGTGAACAAGAAGGATATCTGCTTGTGGAGCAATACCTGAAAAACCTATTGTGCCATTTCCAGCAGCAATATCCATAACATGAGTACCGTGCATACCTTGATGAAAACCATCGCTTTTCCCTGGGTGATAGCCCAATATTTCAAAAGGATAGTCAGAATCTAAGGCATCATTTATATCATCTTGGTAATGAATTGTACCATATCCATAAGGATTTACCCCATCATAATCTACCCCTTGATCCCAAAGAGCGATAAAACGGGTGCTGCCATTTGGATTTAAGAAATTAGGATGTGTAAAATCAAAACCCCAATCAGCAATGCCTATAACAGTGCCTTTTCCTGTAAAATGTGTTAGCGGTCTTCTTTGAAAATCTTCGGTTTCATCAGCCTCAAAAGTTTCAAAATCATACCCCTCAATAAAAGGCGGGTCAAGTGACAATGTTTTAGAGGCTTTCATGCTGACTACATTTACATCCGTCCGTATTTTCTCAATCTCACCTCGTTTTATTCGACAACTGGCTATTTGCCCTATTTGAGCCACGATATTAACCCCCTCAGGCACATTCCCTTGATGAGACAATTTGATAAGTACCTCAATGGTATCATCTGGAGAGCCAGTTGCTAATACTTCCCAGAGTAAGGCATCCATTTTGTTATTTTTTTGGTAAGTTAGCTATTGAAAAATATAAAATATAGAAGCCTGTCTTACGAGGCTTCTATAGGTTTGTTAAATATAGGTTACTTTGGCTTATTCATAATCAAAAACAAAGCAATTAGAATAAAGGCTGGGCTTTTAATTAAATTACCAACTGCCGAATTTGACAACGAGTTATCATTGTTTTTTCCCAATAAAGTATCTGTTGCAGTTTTAGATAAGGCAAGTGGAGCTAAAGATGCATACTTTAGAAGACCCTTATTCTCTTTAATACTCTCCATATTACTCAAAACACCAACTGCTGCTGTTGGTAAGGCATTGTTTTCAAGACTATAACCTACTTGTGTAATAGGATTACCCGTTCCGTCAATTATTGTTCTTCCTGCTCCGTCTTCAAATCTGATAATAAAATCCGTTTTAACTAGATTTTTTTTCTCATCTAAAGTATAAATCTTAGGTGTTGCCCGCAACAATTGAGGGGCAAGTAAAAAGGAAGCAATAGTTTGAAGCATACCTTGTGTAGCCAATTGAGACTTTGAATCTTTTAATTGATTCTTTGTCTTAGCTATGTCTTGCCCAACATTGTCGAAAGCATTTTGCACAGCACCTGTACTTGCGGGTTGGCCTTTTTTGGCAGGGGGATTACGCCTACTTTTACGAGCGGCTTTTCTATCTGCTCGCCGCCCCCGCCTAGCTGTACGATTTGCAGTTCTTCGTTCTCGCCCTCCTGCTTCGGAAAAACCTTCCCCATCTTCGTTAGCTTCATCGTAATCCTCATCATAATCCTCATCATAGCCTTCGCCATAATCATCGTAGAGGTCTTCATCTAAATACGCTTCGTAGTATTCCATGATTAAATTTGAGTTTAGGAGTTAAATAAAATTGTTTACTTTTCTTTTATATCGAACCCTTGCACTTTTATCAAAGCAGGGGCTATGAATTGATTAAAAAGGGCTTTGTCGGGTTTAAAATATCCCGCTTGACCATCACCTTTACAAGTAGGACAGCGGTTATTTCTACCCCAACATTCGCACGCGCCCAAGGCTTTAGCTAAATCGTCTAAATCGTCTAAAGCATCATCGAGGTCATCTTTTAGTCGTTTAGCAATATTATTCAATTTGCCAAGGCGTGCTTTAAGTGCCTCCGTTTCATCTGGAGCAGTATTGTTGCTACCTCCTAACTGCGTGAACAATTCAGTATATTGAGCGAGTTCTGGTTGCTCGGCTAAGACTCTTTCTAAGAGTTGACCGTATAATGGATTATCTGTCATGATTTGATTATTTTACAGTTGTTTTAATAAATCTATAAATTTGAAAACCGACATATTGATTATTCATATCTGGCATGTAACTTTCTTTTAATTTAATATCCACTTTAGTCATTAAAATTTCAAAAGTTCTATCTTGACTTGGTTCAATCTCTGATTTAAAAGAAAGGATATTAGGAGAAAATTCTATGATGCCCCCAACTTTTACCCCCGAAATGCCCATTTTGCCTGATATGTCATATGCCATTAAAGCCTTTTCAGTCGGTGGTATTTTTTTAACTTTCAGTTGGCTAATATCAATATGTGCATGTTCTTTTAATTCGATACTTGTATTAGGTAAGGATAGCTGAATATCCTTTACCCCATCTTTTAATGCCACTTTTATTGTTCCATTCTCTATTGTGATAATTTTAATATCATCAATATCTTTCATTTGGTTTTTTAGGAACTCTAATCCTTTTGTCGTTTTAATGGCATCTTTAATATTTGATGGCTCTATTGTAATGGTTGTATTGCGGCTTTCCCCTTTTAATTCATATAACAACCGTAATGTTTCTATTAGATTTGCTTTGGAAAATAACAATTTAAGCTCTTTTTGCCTTATAGGTCTATTGCTTGTGCGCAATAACTGTTCTGCCAACCATTCCGCTTGCCTATCCACATCCTCCGCAAAAGGCAGAGATTCAGAAAACGCAGTAGGAGGAATGACATTATGCCTATCCATTTCCTTTAAAGCTGCTACAATAAGGGCATTCATAGCTCGTAGGTAGATAGCCGTGGTTGTTAAGGTTGCGGCATTTCCATTAATTGTAAGAGGAGCCGTTCCGTTACCAACCCCGATTGAAGTTCGTGTTAAAGCAGTCTGAAAATCTGCGTTTTGGGCCATTTTAAGGACTTTTCCCGTTTCCGGCATTGTCTTTTTTTGTGCCGTTTTGGTGAGCTTATCCCCTAAAATGTTCCCAACTTTCATTCCTACAGGACCACCAAGAGACCCTATTGCTGTAAAAGCACCCTTGACTAAGGCTGGATTTTTTGCGGCAAATTGCATGGTACCCTTTCCAAATTTTTTACCGAGAGTGCCGACTGTATTCAATACATCTTCGGCGTAATGGTCTGGCAAATCATCTAAAATATCGGCTAAGATATCTTCAAGTTCTTCTTCGGATAGGTCAGGATGCGCATCTCCGAGTAGGTACAGAAGTGCATCATAATAACTGTCTTCTGTTAATGAATCGTCTAAATTGTAAATTTCATCAAGCATGGTATAGGGTTTTATGTGTTAATATTCTTATTTTTAATCTTTTAACAAAATGAGGAAAATGCAAGCAAATAGTATTATGACATAAAATCAGGCATTAAGCAACTGAAAAAAGGGTTAACAAAAGAATTATACTATGGCGTAAATTGTTTTCAATATGGTTAAATTTTATTTGTGTGTAATTGAGTTTCAAATACACTAAATATTAGAAATAATTATAGAACAAGTTTATATTAATCTCAATTAACATTTCACATTAATTAAAATTTGGTTATCTTTAACCATAATTCGGTTACGATGATTTAAAATTCGGTAAAAAACCCCCCCTCAGTATAGATATACTCGCGGACTTAAATGCCATTATACTACGTTGACATAATTACCAAAAAAACAAACCCAATATGCTTAACATTATTTTGATTGACGATGAGCTGAATGCACGGTTGGCACTTAGATATTTGCTCGATGAGTGTGTTGAATGTAACATTATTGGCGAGGCGGAGAGTATGGCTCAAGCTCAGATGTTATTGAATAGTACACGTCCGGATATTGTTTTTCTTGATGTCGAACTTAAAGACGGAACTGCATTTGAGCTATTATCTCGGTTTCCAAAACCTTCTTTCGAAGTTGTTTTTGTTACAGGGCACGATGAATTTGCCTTGAAAGCTTTTCAATACAATGCGTTAGATTACATTTTAAAACCTATTTCACTGATTCATTTGGAGAGAGTTTTAAATAAAATCCGCCTTCACCAACGCCCCCAAGATGATTTTCACAAACAATTACAGACATTGATGCATACTATGCAGAATGGTAAACATGAAAAATTAGTGTTGAGCACTTCGGATGGTATGCATTTTTTACCGCTTTCTGAAATCATCTATCTCAAATCCGAAGGCAATTATACCACTGTTTTTACTGAAAAAAAACAACATATTATGGTATCTCAAAACTTAGGAGCTTTCGATTATTTAGACGCACATACTGAGGGGTCTAATCCCCCCGAGTCCTCGGGGTCAGGGGGGGCATTTTTCAGAACCCATCAATCTTTTATTGTTAATCTCAAAGCAGTGCATCAATTTCTCAAGCATGAGGACGGTGATTTTGCCGTGATGAATGACAACACCAAAATTCCTATTGCAAGACGGAAAAAAGAAGCGTTTTTGGAAGCTATGATGATGGTCAACAAGTGATGTGATATAATCTGTCATTTTCACCTTTAAAAATAGGCATTTTTGAAAATTATCGTTTGTTGAATATAAATTCGGCTATGATGAATTCATATTCGGCAACTCTCACCCACCAAAACCTCCTCCGCCACCCGTTCCCCCGACAATATCGCCCCCTCCATATACCCATTCCAAACGGTAGCGGTCTCGGTACCTGCCCAGTGGATTCTGCCGATGGGTTGGCGTACCCATTCCCCCAATGATGTCCAGACGTGGGTGGGAAACACTGCCGCGTAGCACCCGCCGGTGAATTCTTCTTCTGCCAAGCTGTGGTCGAGATAGTGCAGCGGCGAGCGGGCTTCTTCGCCGAAAAAAGTGGCGAAACTGTTCAAAATAGAACCTTTTCTCTCTTCGGGAGAGAGATTGGAAAATTGTTTAGCTTGGTCAGCTAAGACAAAACCCATTAAGATGCCTTTACTGCCATCTTTGGGGGAGTTATCGAAAGTTACAGTCGTGTAGCCCGAATCAGCGGCGGCTAAACCGTTTAAGCCTTTGTCTCGCCAAAAAGGTTTGTCGTAAATGGCGAATGTTTTCCAAACCTGTCCCATTGGCAGTCGCTGCAAGAGTTGCAGCCGATTGGCTGGCAATTGCGGTTGAAATTGTATTCTATGAGCAATAATAATTGGCGGCACGGCGACAATAACCCGTTTAGCTTGAAACGAAAAATCTTTCCCCGAAACAGTAACGTCGTTGTCTGTTTGGCTAATTTGCGTCACGGCTTTGTCCAGCAGGATGTTTTCTTTCATAGTGTCTGCCAATCTGTTGACAACGGTTTGTGTGCCACCCACGAATCGGTCTTGTTGCGCCCCGTTTTTGATGTTCATCAGGGTATCAAAATCACGACCGGATTGGGTATAAAACATGGCGTGGAGCATGGATATTTCAGCCGGATGTGCCGCAAAAATGGCTTCCGAAGCGATTTGAAACAACATTCTGGCTTTTTTAAACGGCATTTGCTTTTTCATCCACGTAGCCATTGTCATATTGTCGTAGTATTCTGCTTTGGGCGTCATCCAAGGTTTTTCGAGGTTGACGGTTTTACTCAGTTTGTTGATTTTTTTTATAGCAAAATCCAGACTTAGTAAATCAGGAAGTGGTAAAGGAGGAATTAGACCTTTGTATCGCTTGATTTTTCCGTTTGATGTCAGTGTACTTTTGCCGTCTTCATAAGTCGGATAAGTTTCAACATTAAATTCACGTGCCAAAGCATAGAGTTTATCTTGCGATGGCCCTACCCATGCTGCACCCAAGTCAACATAAGTGCCATCAGAAAGGGTTTGAGTATGCACCCGTCCACCAACTCGGTCGCGGGCTTCGAGTAGTAATACCTTTTTGCCGGCTTTTGTCAGTTCGCGGGTAGCGGTCAGTCCGGCAAGTCCTGCTCCAATAACAATGATATCATACATGTTGGGTATATTTTTTGACGATGTCAATGGTATAATCTATGGTTAATTGCACAGAATCGAGATTGACATTCGACAAAGTATCCTCCGGTCGGTGAATATAGGTCGGCAACCCATTTTTATCAACCGAAGTAATAGTTAGTGAAGGCAAGCCTTTTTGCGCAAAAGGGGCAGAATCCACATTGGTTGTCCTGAACGGTCGTTCAATAATGGATTGATACTGAGGGGTAGTCTCTGCCACCGTCCGAGCCGTTTTGTACAAATCAAAATGGGTGTAATCAATGGTGGAAAATGTTTTGGTTCGGTTAATGACGAAAACATTGTCGAAACCCACATTATCAAAGTTTATGACAATAGTATCGGTCAAATCGGCGTGTTTGACATAATATTGAGAACCAATCAAACCGACTTCTTCTGCACCAGGCAACAACAATTCAATTTCCCAACCTGGAATAGGATTTTGCCAAAAATGGCGCGCTACTTCAACAGCCGTTACAACGCCTGTACCGTTGTCGTTAGCCCCGTTGGAATAGCCAAAACGCCAATAATCCAGACCTATCCAAAAGGATTGAAACAATAAATAAGCCATAAATCCGACGCGCAAACCTGACTGCCACGGCATTAAGGATTCGGGTAAAATATCAAAAACGTTACTTAAACAGCAAATGGTGGTCAAAAACATCACAACAAGGTTGAACCATAGTGACTTTTCAAAACTCGGCAATAGTTTTGGGTGATACATGACGGAGATAGGCACGGTATCCCAATGCGCCATCAATACTAATTTTTTCTTTTTGGGCGTATTTTCATCCAGTTTTGAATGG
>JANPGW010000463.1:0-3062 GCA_031424115.1 Saprospiraceae bacterium
TCTTACCTCGCTTGGGAATATTTCAGAAATAAAAACCCAAATAACGGCTCCTTGACCCACCGCATGTGAAGCGATAAAGAAGAAAATGAAGAAACTCATTCCTTCAAAAGAATTGCGATAAAAAGCGAGTGCTATAAGGCTTAATGAAATGATATAACCCACAGAACCGATATACATCAACACTCTGCGACCAAATTTATCAATCAATGAGATACCGATTAATGTTGAAATAAGGTTCACCAATCCGATACCTGCAGAAGATAACAATGCAGTATCTGCACCAAAACCAGCCATTTCAAAAATGCGTGGCGCATAATAAATGATGGCATTAATACCGGACATTTGATTAAAAAATGCGAATAAAACGGCTAATACAATAGGTGTTCTATATTTCTTTTGAAATAAGTTTGAAAAACTACTTTCAGTAGAAATGTTTGCATTGTTTTGAATATCATAAATGACTTGTTCCGAAGTGCTCGGATCAATAACATTGAGTGTTTGGCGAGCGGTTACAACATCATTTTTTTTCAGAATAAGCCAACGTGGGCTTTCTGGTATGGCTAAAATTGTCAAGAGGAATAGTATGGAAGGGATTGCCTGTACACCTAACATCCATCGCCAAGCATTTTCACCAATATCGCCTAAAAGATAATTGGAGAAATAGGCTATTAAAATTCCAAAAACGATATTAAATTGGAACATGGCTACCAATCGACCTCGTTTTGATGGTGGTGCAATTTCGGAAATATACATAGGAGCTACTACCGAAGAAATCCCCACGCCTAATCCGCCTAAAAAACGGAACACCAAAAATACTGACCAATCCACTGCGTAAGCCGTACCAACAGCTGACAATAGGTATGTGATAGCAACAATATATAAAGTGACTTTACGGCCATATTTTTCAGTAGGAATACCTCCCAATAATGAACCGAACACAGTACCTATCAAAGCTATAGATACTGTAATACCATGTTGGAATACACTAAGATGCCAAAGTTTTTGAAGCGTTTGTTCAACACCCGAAATAACAGCTGTATCAAAGCCGAAGAGGAAGCCACCTAATGCCGCAGTAAGCGACCAAAAGAAAATTTTGGAATTTTGATTCATTACTTGTTGTTTACAAATTTTTAATGAACCAAAAGTAGGATGGTAGTGAAGAAACGTGTTTTAGTATTCGTTCAAATAGTTTAAATATTGATACATCAATCTAAGTCTTTGATTATCAATGCCTAAGGAAAATAATAAAATTTCAAAGTATCAATTTTGTTACATGGATTTAAATTTTGATACACAAAAAATCAGATTTAAATTTTAAAAAAAATAGGCGTATTAAAATATTATTATTTCAAACCTGAATCATTCAAAATAATAAACGCAAAAAACCTAAATACAGCACTTAATTAGGCATATTAAGCATTGCGCCAATCACTTGGGGTTTGATTGGTCTTTTGTTTAAAGAATGTCGTAAAATAACTGGGATTATTAAAGCCTGTTTCATAAGCAATTTCAGCAATCGTTTTATCTGTATTTTTTAATAATGCTTTTGCTTTTTTCAGTTTGAAATCAGCTATATAATCACTTACATTTTTATTAGTGAGGGCAGATATTTTTCTGAAAAGCTGTACGCGAGACATACCGAGCTCGTGGCTGAGCTTCTCTACTGAAAGGGAACTATCCGCCAAATGTTTTTCAAGGAGTGCTTCAAACTCAACTAAGAATTTGCGTTCGCTTTTGGGAACAAGATTCAGTTGTGTTATTTCATTACTAAAACGTCGTCTCATGCGGTCACGGTTCTCGATGAGCCCTTTGATTTTTTCTTCCAAAAGTTGTTGGTTGAAAGGTTTAGGCATGTATGCATCAGCTCCTGCTTTTGTTCCTTCGATTTGGTTTTCAAGTAGCCCTTTTGCGGTGAGCAATATGACAGGAATATGTGAGGTTCTGAAATCGTTTTTAACCTTTTGGGTTAAAGCAAAACCATCCATACCTGGTAACATGACATCGCTGATAATGACATCGGGAATATGCTTCAATATCTCTTCCCACCCTTTTTCGGCAGTTTCTAAGGCAACGATATTATAAATTTTATCAAATTTTTGTTTTAAAAAAGTATTCAAATCGGGATTGTCTTCAATGATGATAATCGTATTTTCATTTGTATGTGTTCCATACTGAGGGGGGGGATTTTCAATTTCGGTTGACTCAATTAAATGGTCGAAATGAGGTTGATATTCCATAATGGATGGTGTTTGACCCATTTCATCTGATTTAAGAAACGGTAGTATAATTTTAAAAGTTGTTCCTTTATTCTTCTCAGACTCCAATTGAATTTCACCTTTGTGTAACACGACAAATTCATGTGACAAAGCTAGTCCCAAACCACTGCCGAGCGATGTATTATGAGTCCCCCGATAAAACATATCAAAAGCATGGCTTATTTCTTCGTGTGTCATTCCAGCTCCGTTGTCTGTTATGACTATTTCGATTTTATCCAAATTTTTAAAAAGCGATAAATGGATTAAGCCGCCTTGAGGGGTGTATTTGAAAGCATTAGAAATGATGTTGAATAGAACTTTATCTAATTTTTCAGCATCAAACCAAAAAAGGAGCTCCGAAAACGGGCAAATAAATTGTAAATCAATATTTTTATTTTTAGCTTTTGCATTAAAATCACTCACAATATCTTTAACAAACGTGACCAAATCGGCTTGATTGGCTTCCAATACCATTTTACCAGCATCAATTTTACGCAACTCCAATAACTGGTCAACCAAGCGCAAAAGCCGATTGGCATTTTTTTGTATGAGTTGAAGTGTACCCCGTACTTCTTTTGCGTCCGTTGATTTACGATAAAGTAGATCATCGGTCGGAGTGAGTATTAGACTGAGAGGGGTACGGAATTCATGCGATATATATGAATAAAAGCGCATTTTATCTTCATTAGCTTTGCGAGCCTGTTCAGATATTTCCTCAATTTTATTTTTTTGTTCTGATATAGCAATGTTTTGAGAAACCAACGTTTGATTAGATATTTGTTTTTCCCTGAAAAGATAGAGTAAAAT
>JANPGW010000464.1:0-38981 GCA_031424115.1 Saprospiraceae bacterium
TAGTTTTTTATAAAAAACTATGTGTCCTATGTGCCTATGTGTTAAATTGAAAAAATAAATGTTCTTTACTAAACGGCAATGAACATTTAAAAACCGGCTTTCAGATAAGCCCAGCCTTTAGTTTGCTTATCTACCACTTCGATGATACCGGCAGGCACAAAAAAGGCTTCCGATACAATTTCCGATTTGTCAATCTTGCGTTCGCGCAAAGTGTTTTCACACGCCGCAAAGATGACGCCTTTGGCTTTCAACTCTTTGATTTTATCGCCTTGGAATGTTTTAGCCGATTGCAAAAAACTGATGCCTGCACTATGACAAACCACCTCAATTTTTGAATTGGGGGCAGCAGTCAAAGCATTATATATTTGCTTTACCATGGCTCTTTGAACAGCCGTATCACCATTTGTCAATTGAATGACAATTTTGTATTTTTTAAGATTGGGTGCTGTGCTTTGTGCGGATATTTGCATTACCGAAACAAAAGAAACAAGTAGCAAAAAGAATATTTTTTTCATGATAACTGTATTTTTTATAGCTGCCACGTGCCGAATTCGTCAAAGTATCTGACACGTTTAGGCGGAATGCAAAATAAATTTACGAATAATGTCTATTAAACAAAGGTAGCAATTATTAATTCAAGTTCAATTAAACAAATTGATAATCCACTCCGAAGACCTGCGACAAAAGCGTTTGTGGTGCATCCAAAACTTTCACAGTGCCATGAGGCAATGGTGTGACCGGTGAATTAGCTGCCAAATAGTCGCGCATGGTTTGGTGTAAAGTATAAGAGGTGTTTTTTGCATTTTTCACATTCGGAATCCGGCACAACATCGTTTCAGGGTCACCATCGCGCTCACAAGCACAGATACTGTACTCTTTATCCATGTCTAACGGTATCCCATTGACTGTCAGTGTTTGAACCCTTTTTCCGACTTCCTCATATGCCTTAAATGTCATTTCCAACCCTTTCAGTTTAACAACCCATCCGCCAAAACGCTTTGAAGCTTCCTTGGCAAATACATTATTCAACTCTTTTTCGAGCCAATCTTTAAGTTGCTTTCCCGTAACCACTGCCGTTCTGACCTGCGAATCAACAGGCAACATATCAAAAACGTATCCCTCAGTAATCGGTACTTTTCCTGAGGCGTCCACGTTGCGCGGTGGACAAAAGCGAAAGCCGTTGGATAGAACTATATCTGTTCCGACTCGCCATTTTAGGGCATCAATTATCATCGTATCAATCGTGTTTTCAATCACAAAATAGCGATACAACGGTACGGTGGAATAGCCCAAAACTTTATTAATATTGGCAATGAAGGGTTTTTCCTGTTCGGAAATCATGGCTTGAATAGCGGCATCAGGTTTGTATTTTTTTGCATCCACCTCCATCAATTCGTACTTCTCCCCTACTATTTTGCCGTTTTCAACCGTCAAATCCAAACGCCCGACGAAAGAACCGAATGCGCCCGGCTCAACGACTTTGGCATATTTGCACTCAATCGGTTTGCGCACCCGCTCGTGGGTGTCGCCGCCAAAAATATAGTTGACACCTTCACATTCAGGCATATTTGCCAACGCAATTTGCTGCGATAAGCCTAAATGAGCAATGATAATGATAAAATCACAGGCTTCCTGCTCTTTCAAAACCTGAACATAATACGCCAAATTTTCTTCCGGTTTGGTGTAAAGTATGCCTTTGCTGTAATTAGGCGATTGACGAAGCGGCACCATGTGGTCGGTATAACCCAAAAAGCCAATTTTAACACCATGCTTAAACAACGTTTGATAAGCGGGAAAAATCAACTCGCCACGTTTACCGCCCAAATCGTGGTACATATTAGCGCAGACTTTCGGCGCGTTCAGTTTGCCGAGTAGTTTTTGCATTTTGGCTTTGCCATAAATCACTTCCCAATTACCGGGCAAGTATAAATCGTAGCTCAAAGCATCTAAAATGCCCACGTACGCCTCGCCCGTAGTTTTAACCGACAGCATACTGCCTTGAAACATATCACCCGTATCAATAATGTAGGTATCCGGATTTTTTTTACGAGCGGTCTTAAACAATGTCGCTAATTGTGCATAACCTGCCGTTTTGCGAAAAACAATTTGGCTATTTTCCCAAAACAATTCGTCATGTGGGTGCACTTGACAATGTACGTCCGTCGTCTGCAAAAGTGTAATCGTCTTTTTCCCAACGGAGGGTTCATCAAAATTATCATTTGTACTGAGGGGGGTACTTTCATTTGTTGTGCTGTTATTCACTGTCGAGCCAACAGGTGCTAAACCCAAGCCGAGGCTGCCTAACAGACTATTTTTTAGAAATTTTCTGCGGTTTGACATAAGAGTAATTTAATAAAATTTTAAAATTGTTCAGAAAAGTATTATTTTTGGATAAAATAGTAGATAAAATGACAACAATAGTTCAAGAAAAAAAGATATTGACCGCCGAAGAATACCTGAAAATGGAACGCTTGTCTCTACGCGAGAAAGGAGGTAAACATGAATTTTTTAACCACAAACTCATTTTTATGGCTGGTGCCTCAAATAACCACAATCTTATAACCAAAAACTTAGTTTATACCTTAGAACATCAAATCCGTCAAAAACAGACTAAACATTTGATTTACGCTCAAGACATGCGCGTTATTAGCCATTTGCCCCACAAAAATTATTTCTATCCTGACATCGCCATTGTTGAAGATCTACCCCTTTTTGATGATGAAAACAAAGATGTTTTGATTAATCCTGTTCTAATTATCGAAGTATTATCTGATACAACAGAGAGCTTTGATAGAGGCGATAAATTCAAATCTTATCGCAATATCTCAACTCTCAATGAATATCTTTTGGTGTCGCAGGAAGGTAAATGCATCGAACAATTTTACAAGAATACTTCCGGTAACTGGGAAATTGGTCGTATCGTCACAGAGGGTAATCAAAAAATGAAAACTGTCCCTTTAGAACTTTCCATAGAACAGGTGTATTTTAACATGTAAAGTTAATTGAAAGTAACAATCCACCATTTTATCTTATTTAATAACCTTCTGCTCTCTCATCTTTTTCTGAAAATCAATGATAGGAGGGAAAGGGCCCAATTTGTGTTGAATATCAGGAAACGTATCTGCAAAAGGCCCAAAAGGATGATCAAAAGGTTTCCCCTCTATTTTAGGCCAGTCAGTAGCCAAAAACGGATGTTTCGGGCGCGGTTGTGAGTTCACAAAAGCGGCCAAATCCCATGCTTCCGTATCGGTTAATTGCGGGTTGTCGTAGCTGGCGCCAAAAGGCATGTTGGCTTTAATATATCCTGCAAAAGAGGAAATCCTGTACAAACCAGCAGCTTCGTTGTAACTTTTTTCACCCCAAAGTGGTGGATAACGCCGCCCGTTGCCCTCGGGCATCGGCAAACCTTCGCCTTTTTCGC
This sequence comes from Saprospiraceae bacterium, assembly GCA_031424115.1. Taxonomy (GTDB): domain Bacteria; phylum Bacteroidota; class Bacteroidia; order Chitinophagales; family Saprospiraceae; genus JAAFJT01. The sequence continues at coordinate 3,422 of JANPGW010000464.1, forward strand.
CGTGGCAAGATTGGCATTTCGCCGCATATACTACTCTCCCACTATCCCGATTGGCTGACCGTTTCAAAAACGGCAATTTAACCAGTCCTGATCCTTTGGGCGTTTTACCTTTCGGCACCGTCTGACCCACCCATTTGATGTAAGCCATAATTGCTTGCATTTCGTGTCCGGTTGAATCCAAAGCCTGTCCGTTGAGGCTGCGTTGAAAACAATCATTGACCCGTTTGGCAATGGTTTCGGCTGTTCCGGAACGCGCCCGAAACTTCGGATACGTAGCAGCCACCGCCGAATAGTTGTTGCCAAAAGGCTTTGACCCCGCATCTAAATGACAATTTTGGCAATTCATCCCATTCGATAAAGGATTAACAATCCCTTGCGGACCCAAGTAGTCAGCCGTGTGCGCAATCAAATCCCGCCCGTATTGAATCAACTGAGCATCATTTTCTTTGCTGATACTGAGGGGGTCTTGTGGTATCCATATCTGAGCCGTGTCGAATTTTGCTAAGGCTTCGGATTTCATTCTTTCGATTGCCTTTTGCTTGTTCGATCGGTGCAACAACCACATTGCCATCACACCAAATCCGATAATCAAAGCCGGAAGGTAGATGTAATATTTAGCCGTTTTTAAAAAAGCTCGACTTTTAGGAAAACGGGAGAATTCAATCGCATTATTATCAATAACACGATTAGCCGCATCAATATTTCTAAAAATACTGACCAACACTATCAATAAGCCTAAAGCAGTGATGAGCAGTAATGGCGTTACCAATTCATTCATACTATGTTACTTTTTACTTATTTGGTTGTAATAAAGAGATTTTTATGACTAATAAAACAATCATAAATCTAAAACTTTATAGCGAGAATAAAGGATTTTACCATTTAAACAATACTTTTTTTATTCCATTCCTCGAATTAAACCCCTTACTCAATGTGGCAACTTATCCCGCAAAAGACCGTACGTCCAAGTGCCTGCCACTGCCGCCAACAAGGTGATGAACACCACGCCAAAACCACTACCAATTTGTGCGAACAAAGGACCAGGGCAAGCTCCAGTCATCGCCCAACCAAATCCGAAAATCAAGCCGCCGATGATTTGACCTTTGTTAAAACTCTTATCCGTAAACTTTATTCTTTCACCCGAAAGTGTCTTGATATCGAATTTTTTAATCAATAAAACTGAAATCATACCGACTACGACCGCCGTTCCAATCACGCCGTACATATGAAAGGAGTGCAGGCGGAACATTTCTTGAATCCGAAACCATGAAATGATTTCTGCTTTCACGAAGACAATCCCAAAAGCAATACCGACTACCATATATTTGATATTGGAAAAAACACCTTCTTTTTCCACTTGATTGTTGGGTGCTTCACACACAAAATCAGGTTGTTGGGTTACAGGCTGTTTTTGTATTTCTATTGTTATATTTGCCATTTTTATGCTTTTTTTATACGAAAAAATTATAGACCCAACAAAATCGGCAAGCCGAAATAGGTCATTAAAAAACCGCCGACCATGAAAGAAATGGTGGCAATGAGTGACGGCAATTGCAAATTAGACAAGCCCATGATGGCATGTCCGGAGGTGCAACCGCCCGCGTATCGCGTTCCAAAACCCACTAAAAAGCCGCCCAACACGATAAAAATGAACCCCCTCAGTGTCGCAAGGCTGCTAAAACTGAACAAGTCGGCGGGCATTAACTGACCGAAACTGTGGATGCCTTGTGCCTCCAATTGAGCTTTGGTTTCAGATGCAATTTGGATGGGTTCGGGATTGGATAAAAATTGAGTGGCAATAAAACCACCGATTAAGACACCCGCTACGAAAAACAGGTTCCAGATTTCTTTCTTCCAATCATATTTGAAAAACGAAATATTAGCGGGTAAACACGCTGCACAGATATGGCGCAGCGAAGACGAAATCCCAAATGATTTGTTACCTATAATTAACAATGTTGGTACGGTTAAACCAATTAAAACACCGGCTACCGACCAGTGCCAAGGTTCTCTAATAAAATCTAACATGCTTTTTATTGAATTTTAAATGTTTTATAATTTTATGCCGTGCCTTTCAAAATTTTGTTCCAATACAACCACGGCAATACACGCCTTTTTAGTTGATACATAGACCAACGCTCTTTAGATTGATCGAATGGAAAAGTCTCCATCGGTTCATTATTATAATCAAACTCTGCCAGAACCAGTTTGCCATAACCTGTTACCAAAGGGCAAGACGTATAACCGGTATAAACGGCCGTAAGAGGTTTATGTGCAATAGCAGCTAAAAGGTTTTCTACTAAAACAGGTGCTTGTTTGCGGATGGCAGCGCCCGTTTTCGACGTCGGCAAACCCGAAGCGTCTCCAATTGAAAAGATATTGGCATGACGAACATGTTGTAAAGTGTCTTTATTGACATCAACCCACCCTGCTGCATTGGTCAATGTGCTGTTGCGAATAAAGTCAGGCGCGGATTGAGGAGGGGTAACGTGAATCATATCAAAGTCAACCCACGTTTCGCGATCTTTATTCGCCTCACCGAAGCCCACAAATTTAGCCCGTTTGTTGGAGCCATCTATTTCAACCAATTTTTCAAAGAAGTTAAGTTTAATATTTGCTTTTCGGCAAACCTCCAATAAAGTAGTTTCATATTTTTTAACCGCAAAAAGTTTCGTACCGCCACTCCAATATTGAATGTCCGCTTTGTCTAAAATGCCCTGTTTACGCCAATAATCCGCTGCCAAATACATGATTTTGTGCGGCGCACCACCACACTTCACTGGAGTATGCGGATTGTGAAAAATGGCTTTTCCGCCTTTAAAATTTTTGATACACTCGAAAGTGTAAGGAGCATAATCAAAGCTATAATTGCTGCATACACCATTTTTGCCCAAATTTTCGGTCAATCCTTTGACTTCCGACCAATTGAGTTGAATACCGGGCGCTACTACCAAAAAATCGTACGAAACCGATGAACCATCTCCAAGCGAAACTGCGTTTTGTTCCGGTTGAAAGCCTGTAACCTTTTGCTTAATCCATTTGGCAGCGCTCGGTATGACTTCTGCTTCATTGCGAACAGTATCTTGGATGTCAAAAACCCCACCCCCTACCAAAGTCCAAGCAGGTTGATAATAATGCTTTTCAGAAGGGTCTATAATGGCAATATCTAATTTGCTGTTTTTAATCAACAACTGAGAAGCTACCGAAATCCCAGCATTACCCCCACCAACAATAAGTATTTGATGATGCTTATTCATAGTTTTTATTTTTAATGATAATATTTAAATCTGATTATGCAAATGTATGAATATATTTTCATAAATACAGATAAACACGTTTATTAATTTTGAAAAAGTAGCAATACAACCTTCTAAGTCAATCTCATATTTTTACGCCTTAACTTGTTTAGACTGACAAACAAAATCCGTTTTCGGGATGTCGGTTTTAGAAATAGCCGCAAAACCGCCCGCCACTTCCGTAAAGTTCTCAAAACCACGGGCTTTCAGAATTGAAGCGGCAATCATAGAGCGATAACCGCCGGCACAATGCATAAAAAAGTGCTCATTTTTATCAATCTTAGACACCCATTCATTGATACGGCTTAAAGGGCGGCTATAAGCCTCATCCACATGTTCGGCGGCATATTCACCATCACGGCGCACATCATAAACAGTTTTATCTTTTGACCATTCTTTAGCAAATTCATCGGCAGCGATGCGATGAACCGTTTCAACGGGTTTGTTGGCTGCTTTCCACGTTTCAAAACCGCCCTCGAGATAGCCCAATGTGTTGTCATAACCCACCCGTGATAAGCGTGTCACCGTCTCTTCTTCTTTACCGGCATCCGTCACCAACAGAATCGGCTGTTTGATATCCGGAATTAACTCCCCTACCCACGGCGCAAATTGACCACCCAAACCGATATTGATACTGCCCGGAATAAAACCTTTGGCAAAATCGCTATCCGAGCGGGTATCTAAAACCAACGCATCGTTGGCTTCTGCTTCCAATTCAAAAGCCAATGGAGACAAAGCGCGCATGCCTTGGTTCAAAACGGAATCGAAACTGGCATAGCCTTTTTTATTCATCATCACGTTCAGCGGGAAGTAAGAAGGTGGCGTTGCCAAACCATCCGTTACTTCTTTCACAAATTGCTCTTTTGTTTCGGCACGGAGGGCATAATTCACTTGTTTTTGATGTCCGATAGTATCTGATGTCTCTTTCGACATGTTTTTACCACACGCAGACCCTGCACCATGAGCCGGATAAACAATCACGTCATCGGGCAATGTTTTGATTTTATTATTCAAAGAATCATACAACATTCCGGCAAGGTCTTCCATGGTAATAGTGCTTTTTTGCGCTAAATCAGGTCGCCCAACATCGCCAATAAACAAAGTATCGCCGGAAAATAAATATTTTTCTTTGCCGTTTTCATCCAACAATAAATAACAACTGGACTCCAACGTGTGACCGGGCGTGTGTAATAAGCGAATGGTATATTTGCCCACCTTAAATTCCTCGCCATCTTGAGCAATATGAGATTTAAAATCCGTCACAGCAGTGGGCCCATAGACAATTGTAGCGCCCGTTTTCTCCGCCAAATCAATATGCCCGCTGACAAAATCCGCGTGAAAATGTGTCTCGAATACATATTTAATTTTAGCATTGTTCTTTTTTGCTTTTTTAATGTAAGGCTCTACTTCGCGCAACGGGTCAATGATTGCCGCTTCGCCTTCCGACTCGACGTAATAAGCCCCTTGTGCCAAACAACCCGTATATATTTGTTCTACTATCATGCTTCTTATTTTTATTGTTGTTATAAAATTAATATTTTCTCTCTGTTATAAAAAAGCTTAATGTCCTCCCTTTGGAATAGGCATTGGGAATATCAATTCTTTTGTCAAAATATAAAATGCCATAATCAATACAAACCAACCAAATCCTTTCTTCAAACTGACCGCTTTTACATATTTACTGAGATACGTGCCGATAAAAATACCGACAATAGCCGCCATCGTAAAAATGCCCAAAAGATTCCAGTCCATTTGAGCCGAGACATTTTGTACATCGCCCGTGAATCCAATGAGCGATTTGGCAGCAATAATCAACAATGACGTTCCGATAGCTAACCGCATGGGCAGTTTGGCAAACATCACTAAGGCTGGGATAATCAAAAAACCGCCGCCAGCACCCACAAAACCCGTTAAAGCACCCACCACAAAACCTTCAGCAATAATCAAAGGATAATTGAATTTTATCTGTGTCACATCTTCATTTTCTGCCTCCTGCTTTTTATCCCGTATCATACTGATGGAAGCAATCAGCATAATGGCAGCAAAAAATACCATAATAAATATGCTCTTCGTCACTACAAAACCGCCAATTGAAAACATGGTGTCCGGAATTATTGGGATAACAAATTTGCGAACAGCATATACAGCAATAAAAGAAGGTATTGAAAAAACAACTGCCGTCGGAATATGAACCAATTTTTTATTCATATTGGTGAACGCTCCTACCAAAGAGGTAGAACCAACAATAAAAAGAGAATAAGCAGTTGCCAACGCCGGCGAAACACTTGCCACATACACCAAAACAGGAACCGTTAGTATTGACCCGCCGCCGCCAATCAAACCCAACGATATGCCGATCAAAACCGCTAAAAGAATTACTGTTATACTCACAGTTGAATTTTTTGACAATTAATTATTATACAAATTTATTAATGTATGAACGAATATTCATGAGTATAGTGAAAAAAACTTTACTTTTTTACCCCCCTCAGTATCCCGAGTTTTTATGAATAGCACAAAGGTAGATTAAAATGAAAATATGAACAAGTATTCATGTAAAAAATTTAAAAAAAAATAGCGATTACATATTGCAATCGCAGTTTTCGATACATTCTATCAATTTAGGTATATCTTTTTCTTTCAACGAATAATACACACTCTGCCCTTCTTTCTCAGACCGCAGAATACCTTTCAACTTCATCGTAGTAAGGTGGTGCGATAAAAGAGATTGTTCAACGTCCAAAATATCACCGATTTCGTTAACACTCAAACGAGAATTCAGGCTCAACAAATCTACAATGGCTAAACGCGTCGGGTGCGCTACCGTTTTAAGAATATAAGCCGCTTTTTCAAGTTTGGCTTTGTTTAATTTATATGCTATTACCTCTGACATGTTTTATCTTATTTTTAAAAGATTTTGTACAAATACAAATTCCGACACAAAGATATGAACAAATGTTCATACATGCAAGCACTCACCCAGTTATTATCAAAACCTCCGATTTTCGTTATTTTTAATCATTGCCTATAAGGCATTGATGTCTCATAAAAACATGTTTTACCTTACCGTTTTATTTAAAATCTTCTACGCTTCGTTCATTTTAATTAGAATCTGCAACTTGATTTAGATAGCTTTGTGTAAAAGCCTATTCAACCCGGTTAATGACACAAAGGAATAAGTAATTTAAAATCAATGACATATAGAAAATTTTTATTCTTCCTTGTTTTTGTTTTTGGGATAAGTACGCCGGTATATGTTCAAAATCCTCCCATTAATTTTCATCACTTAACGGTTGAAAACGGGCTGAATGATGGGCACATCCAAATGATAGGGCAAGATAAATTTGGTTTGATATGGTTCGGCAGTTTGGGCGCATTGAATCGGTATGACGGGAGGGTAATACGCACTTATGCCTATCGAGCGGGTGACACGACGGCGCCTTTGTCGGGCTTGGCTTTTTGCATGGCGACCGACAGTTCAGGCAAACAATTTTTTGGGTTTGACAATGGTTTGGCGGAGTTTGATTTTAAGAATAATACATTTAAAAAAATAGAAATCGTAAAAGAGGTGGCGGTTTACAGGATGGTTGTCGTCGCTAAAGACCGCATTTTTTTAATAACCGATAAAGGTTTGGTAAAATATGACCCCCTCAGTAAAAAAGCCCTTTTTTACTTTGATACGGATACTTTATTGAAAGGCGCGTTTGGGGAAGCCGTACTACACAATAATTTACTCTATATCAGTACAGAAAAAGGTATTGTTTTATTCGACCTTGCTACGGAAAAAGCGTCAAGACTCTCCATTTTAGACAAAATGAACATCACCTCACTCTGTTTTGATGACAAAAATCGGCTTTGGGTAACGGCATATAGTGAGCCTAAAGTTTTCCGCATCTCGGCTGATTTAACGACTTTTGAAAATTATGATAAGCAATTGACCGGTTTTGACCCCATATTAGCTCGGGAGTATTTCATCATAAAGGATAAAAAGAATAGAATATGGATTAGTACTAAACACATCGGATTACTCCAATATTTACCCGAAAGCAATAGCTTTGCAAGGTATATCCAAGACGAACAAAAGCCTTGGACGCCCTCTTCCAATGTGCATTTGAGCATTTTTTGCGATAAAGATGGTATGATTTGGCTCGGTGGTTCTGAAGGTGTGAATTATTTTCATCCAGATAAAAACTTGTTTGAAACAATTTTGCCTTTTGCAACCGAGCTTGAAAAACGCAGTCGCCGGTGGGCAAGATCTGTTGTAGAAGATAAGGATAAAAATCTTTGGTTTGGTACAGTAGATGGCTTAGTTAAATACGATACCAAAACAAAAACCTACCGAGAATGGCGCAATCAGCCCAATAAGCCGACCGTAATTGTCTATAATTCCATTCGTGAAATCTTTTGCGATGATAATAATGATATTTGGCTCGCCACATCGAAGGGTTTGAACCGATACAACCACAAAACGGATAAAATTGAATTTTTTTCACCCCAAAGAGGCTTTCCACAAGTCTCGTATCGGTCTTTTTTAAAAGATCGTAACAATAATCAGTGGTTTGTTACTCTTGATGGCGAAGGTTTTTATCAATATGATTCAACCTTAAACATACTGAGGGGTATCAGTCAGCATCCGGAATTACAGCGATTTGCTGGCTTGAGTGGGTGGTGTCTTTTTCAAGACAGTAAAGGGCGATATTGGCTCGGCTTTAATGAACAAGGCTTAGGCATGTACGACCCTTTGACCCATAAAACCTACCATTGGAAAAGCGAAGGCGTAAATGCCATTGCGGGCAATCTCGTTATGGACATCAAAGAAGATCATAATGGCGTAATTTGGATAGCGACCAACCACGGGGTAACCCAGATAGATTTTGAAAAAAACAGTTTTAAAACCTACAATACCGACAATGGATTGGGTAGCAATACAACGTCTGCAATAGCCGTTGATGCCATCAATCGGGTTTGGATTGGTACAACTAAAGGCTTGATGATGCTCGATAACAATCGGCAAAATTTCACCAATTTTGGCATTCAAGATGGCTTACCCTCTTTGACTTTTACGGAATTTCCCGCCTATACTACATCCGAAGGCGAAATTATCATGCCCACTCAAAAAGGCTATATTCGTTTTAATCCATTGAATTATGCGAATGAAAAACAGAAGCTCAATTTTTATGCCGCCTCTTTTAGTGCCTTTAATGTCGAGCGTCCACTTGTGGAAGACGATGGGCAAGCCAAAATTTCAATTGATTTGTTGGCAAAAGACAATTTCTTTTCTTTCAATCTTGTTGCACTCAATTTTCTAAATCCTGCGCAAACCTGGTACGCTTATCGGTTGGAAGGTTTAGAAAAAGAGTGGCATATTACACAAGATCCCAAAGCCGTTTACACTAATGTGCAAGGTGGCACTTATATTTTTCGCTACAAAGCCAGCCTGAATGCCCGCGATTGGGATGTGGTTGAAAAAACCATTTCTGTTCACGTGGGAACAATTTTTTACAAAACTTGGTGGTTTTGGGGTTTACTGATTACCCTGTTTACTTCGCTTATTTGGGGTTATTTTAACAATACGAAACAACAAAAAGAGCGGGTTGAAAACCTCCAAAGCAAAGCCCAATTATTAGAAAAAGAAAAAGCAGTGATGCAATATGAAGGTTTAAAACAGCAACTCAACCCGCATTTTTTATTCAATTCGTTGACGTCGCTCAGCAGTTTAATTCAAATAGATACCCAAGTAGCAAATGAATTTTTGGAAAGTTTGAGCAAGACGTACCGCTATATTTTAAAAAGTAGTGAAACTGAAACCGTGCCTTTGAGTGCTGAAATCAAGTTTGCTCAAAGTTTTGTGATGCTGCAAAAAACCCGTTTTGAGGCCGGTTTAATCGTCAATTTTAATATAGCGGAAGAAGATTTGGATAAAAAAGTAGTGCCGGTTACCCTTCAAAATTTGATAGAAAATGCCATCAAACACAATATTATTGACCCCGAAAGCCCGCTTCAAATTGATATTTTTACGCAAAATATGGCACATCCCGATAGAAGCAGGGCTAAGGGTAGCCCTCCTGAGCCGACACCCGACAACCAAAACCCAAAATACCCGACCCTCGTGGTGCGCAATAATTTACAGAAAAAAAACTATGTAGAAACAAGCAACAAACGGGGTTTGGATAACCTGATTAATCTTTATCACTACATCAGCGATAAACCGGTCGAGATTATTGAAACGATGGATTCATTTACCGTTAAAATTCCCTTGATATGATACGTGCGCTCATTATCGAAGACGAGTCGCTCATAGCGCGACAATTGCAAAGCAAAATCCAATCAGTCGCTGACGATATTCAGGTTTTGGAAATCATACCGAGCCTTAAAACGGCGAAACGGTGGCTGAGCAACAATGCCGAACCCGATTTGATGTTCATGGATATTCAATTGAGTGACGGTATCAGTTTTGAAATATTTGAGCATTTTCAACTTAAATGTCCTGTTATTTTTACCACTGCTTATGATGAATACGCTGTTCGGGCATTCAAAGTGAATGGCATTGATTATCTCTTAAAACCGGTGGATAGCGAAGATTTGAAAAAAGCCATTCAAAAAGCCCGTTTGATTTTGGGCAGTTCGGATAGTGCGCCCCAAAACGTACCCGATTTGATGCAAACACTACAAAGACCCGATAAAAAATCGCCGATGTATAAAGAGAAATTTGTGGTCAGTGTGAAACGCAATTGGGTACCCATTATGACCAAAGATATTGCGCTATTTTTAAGAGATAGTTTGATATATATCTACACGTTTCATGGTGACAAATATGTTACTGACTACATCACACTTGATGAAATCGAAGAATTGTTAAATCCTCAATCCTACTATCGCGCCAATCGCCAAAGCATTATTCATATTGACGCCATTCAAAGTATCAAACCTTTAGAGAATCAGAAGCTGGTATTGCATTTGAAGCCCCCCCTCAGTATGTCGCAAGATATTAGCCGTGAAAAAGCTCCAGCATTTAAGAAATGGTGGGAACGGTAATCGCCATCTAAAAATCACCACACCTCATTTAATATTTGCCACGCTTCATTCTGGTATATTTATCCGATGGCACAAAGCACTTTAATTTTGGTCTATCAAATGAAAAATAAATCTTACTTTAAAATAAAAACCAAACCATGCTTTATAACTTTTTTATGTCTTTTTTAGCCCTTATCGGTTTAATATTCCTTACCATTGCCTATCGCAGTTGGAATTCTACTAATTCAATCATCGAAAAAGGCTTAAATACTGAGGGGGTCGTTATCGGTCTTGTAAATGGCAAAAGAAAGGGCAAACAAACCAATACATTAGCGCCTGTTTTACAGTTTAAAACGCAACAAGGCGACGTAATTACCTATTATTCCACCACTTTTACATCGTCATGCCCTTATCAAGAAGGTCAAATTGTGCCTATTTGGTACATGCCCGACAATCCGCAGGAAGCGACTTTGAAAGGCGCGGATGCCTATTTATTGCCTTTGGTTTTTGCCGGGTTTGGTGTCTTGGCTATGCTTTTTTCGTTACCGTCCATAATTAAATTTTTAATAGGTTTACTTTATCAATAATTCAATCAAATGCCACGAATCGTTCTTAGAACGCCCTTTATTCACCATTATGCAGGCAGTGTTTTCGATTTGGAAAGAAGCACTGTCACCCCCAATTGGGAATTTGAAGATCGCAGCAGTCCTCCAAGAACCTACTTTTTGCCCGACAATGGAAAAGGCTTGGGGGTGGATTTACCCATGAGTGACAAGGGGATTTGCCTCCCTTCAATATTTGTAGGTGTTGATTTGACAACCGGTCCTTGTCGTATTACTTCTGCCCGTACCATAGCTAATAACGAGACGGATGTTAAGCATATCGTTACTTTTATAAAATGCTTTCCTTTAGTGGTAACATGGGATAGGGCAACAGGAGAATATACAACCATGAAAACAATTTGGTAGTGATTTACTAACTTTTATAAAAAACAAAAACCAAATGCTCGGCTACATTTTACTCGGATTTACACTCGTTTTTTACATCGGATTAGTCTCTATAAATATTTCAGAACCCCGCACTTCTGGCGAAGCCGGCATGGGTTACGGTTTGGCTTTAGCTGCACTGGGGCTTGGATTTACCATCTGTAGCTTGATTTTAACCATCAATGTAGCGAATAAAGGGGGCTTAGATTGGGTTTTATCAGCGGGGGCTTCCCGTAATGTATTAATAGGTATTGGGTGGTTAAGCCTGGCAATAGCGACCTTTGCCTGTGCTGTTTTCAAATGGGAATGGCACGAAGGGGCGTTTCCTAAATTCCTTCATTGGGTGGCTGTACATCATGGACAGATTTGGCTTCCTTTGTTGATGTTAGTGCCTTATTTTTTTCTTTTAAATGCACAAACAAGGGCAAGTATTTCTCCAAATGTGTATAAAATTCCTTTAATAATTGGTTTTGCAGTGAGTGTCATTATGAGTTTGACCTTATTGTTTACATGGTTCAAAACTACTGTACAGGAAGAAGCGGCTCAAATGGAAATAGCACAAACAAAAGATAAAATAAGACATGCCGACGATTTGACATTGATTGCTGAACAAAAACCAATGGACCCTCTCGTGAATATCCTCTCTTACACCGCTCGTTTTCACGATGCAGATGTGCGCTCGGCAGCTTTAGCAAAAGTCAAAGAAAAACCAGATTGGGAAGCTCAACTTTTACAACTTTTTGAAAATGACTATTATTGCAGCCACGCCTATACTTTTATTGAGGGCAACAAAGTAGAACACCCCGAAAAATATCTCGAACCCATAAACCGCAGCATTTTGCGCATTGCCGCCAAAATTCCAGATGAGATTAAGGAATCTAACAATTTGCAACATTGGACTTTTGAAGGGTATCACATCGAGCGTTTGTTGCGGGCATTGACGCACAATTTTTAAATAAAGGGATGGATTTTCGCCCTGCCATTCTAAAATTGCAAGCAGCTTTTGCCACAGAACGCCCTTCATCTTTTGATAAAAATTTGCAGTTTGATGCACAGAAGGAAGTGAATGAGTGGTTGAAAAAGCATTAAGCATTACACCTACCCGCTCAGTCACGCTTGCAGCTTGGTGTCGTGGTGCGAAACGCAGCATATCTTCTCCTTTTATGACCATGAAAACGAATTATTAACTTTAAAATAATCACCAAATGATCGGCAATATTTTATTCATCCTAACCCTCATTTTCTTTGGCTTTCTTGCCAATCTCTTACAAAAACCGATGCCCGGTGGTGACTATGGAGTGGGCTATTCTTACGCCTATATAGTCTTGGGGGCGGGCTTCATCATTTCTACTGGGCTTTTGGCTTGGAATATGAACCTAAACCATTGTTTTGAGTGGGTTTTGCGCTATCGCAATTGGCTGGTTTTTGTGGGTTGGATAGCCTTTGTAACAACGACTTTTTGGGGGTTAGAATACCATAAAGCGTTTATTTTATTGCATCTATTGGTGTTTGGTTCCTGTTTTTATCTCATTAATGCGCAGCAAGTCGCAGGTTTTCCGTCCACTTGGGCAAAAATTTCTATACAAGTGGGTTTTTCAGTTAGTTTATTGATTGCATTGGTCATTTTTGGGCTTTTTGCAAAATCTTGGGTGCAACGGCGTGTAGGCGGGTTTCAAGGACTAATTGCTTGGCAGACAGAGAGAAAAGCCGATCATCAAAAAGCTTTAGATTATATTCAAAACTATAACGATTCTACGATAGTAGGGCTTTTAAAATATGTGGAACAAGGCAATGATAAACAACTCCGAAATAATGCCATCGCCAAAATAAAATCTTTTGATCATTGGGAAAATGACTTAATCGGGGTTTTAACGCAAAAAGACTTGGCAACAATATGGGCTTATCATGATAATTCCTACTATGTTTATGCGTTTTTAGAGGGTAATAGAGTGGAACATCGGGAAAAATTTATTGCGCCTATTAAGTACAGCCTCAAAGTGTTTGCTATCCGAGCTAAAAAAGACCTTGACGACCCTTATAATCGTGAATTATGGAGTTTGAACCTTGAATCGTTTTGTCGGGCGTTAGACTTACAATTTAAAGATTATGCTCAAGAATTCAAACCCGGCATGTTGAAATTGCAGCAGGTTTTAGCTGTCGAATATCCCGAACGGATGAGCGAAGACCATAGAAAACGGTACGATAAAACAGTAAAAGCATATCGCCTTGCGGTAAAAAACTGGTTGGATGGATATCAATAAATATTAATCCAATTATCCCCGATTTCATACCGCCTACCAAAAGCATATTTATCTCGTAAGACTGTTTTACCCACAAAATGAAGAATGTTATCCCGCATACTGAGGGGGGTCTTCGTTTCATTTTCCCAATTGGTTTCGGTAGGTATATCAATGCACAATTGGCAATCATCGCCACCAAATTCATAGTAAAACGGAATTTGAATACGCCCTGCCTTGTAATAGATATAACCCGACCGACCATTCTCTGAATAGGTAAGCCGTGGCGCATCAGGGTTTATTGTTGTAACAAAAGCATTTTGTTCCTTTCTTTTCACCATATTAATCATGGTGCGCGCAATGCCGATAAAGCCGCTGCTAAATTTCATTTTGCTTAAAATTATATCAATAATATGCAATATCCGTATCCCTTATTTCATATTGCCACGACGAAGCCTGTTGCCTTTGAACAGTTTGGGCTAAAAATTCGATGATGTCTTGTCGCCTACTGAGGGGGGTCTTCGTTTGGATTTCCCATTGGCTTTCGCTCGGAATTTCAATGCCAAATTTGTATTTACCCCCGTACATTTCATGTAAAAACCGTATCCGAATATCGCCTTCAATATACATAACATAGCCCGACCGATAAGTCCCTTCAAACTCTATGCGCTTTGAAAACTTGGCGGTGAGGTCTTCAAAAGCTTTATCTCTTATCATTCTGTCTTCATTGGGTATCGGGTTGCCAAAACCATCGGTATAGACTTTCCACAGCGAGTCGTTTTTATTGGATTTTTGCACTTTTTTAGGCAATAACCTTTTTGCCAAAGAGGGGTTTTTAGCTTTCGCCACGGGCATTTCGACAATTTTTTCTTTTGCTACGATGGCATTTTCTTCTAATTTATTGAAATAAAGGGTGTGAAAACCACCTTTGGGGTGTTCTATATCAAGGCGATATGTGCCGGGAGACCACGCTAAAGTGTCCCAAGTCATCAAAACACTGCCGCTGATTTTATCGCTCACGGCTTGTTCTTCGAGGAGTGCTTCGGTTTTTGTATCCGTAATACGGAGCTTTCCGTAGCCAATACCGCCATATTCGGGCAACCAAACGGAGAGTTGCTGGCAACCCGGATACCGCACAAATCGGGCAGTCAGAGTCCCGATTTGTGCGGTGTTATCACCTGTATTTTCGACTTTAGTGATTTCTATGATGCCTTCGTACGGCGTTAAATCCTCCATTTTAATAATCTATCAGTTGATAAAACCCACAAAATTTTGAGTAACGTGGTTAAAACTTGAGTGAATTGTTTTCTAATTTTTAATAAATGCAATATCCGCTACGTGCATAAAATAATTGGTAAAACAAGAAATAGTGTTTTCATCAATAATTTTAAAATCAATGCCCTTAAAACTGACTTGTTGCACCGATGGTTGGAGCGTTACGCTAAACCGATTGTTTGCGTTGTTCTCATCTTTAATCAGTGTCGGAATATCCGGGAAAATAGCGTTTTTAAGGTACATTTTATCGCAATGTGGCAGGTTAATTGCGATTATACCATCGTTATTGGCTTCAAAAACGTCCGTTTTATCGCCCACAAAAACGATACATTGCATATAAGGCAACAGATGTTTGTTGGGCGCATGACAGGTGATAACATAGCCTGAATCCTCCTTAGATTGCGCCTCTATCGTAAAATCATTGCCCGCTACTTTATCGCTTTTCAGTTTTAGCGTATCGTCTTCAACCGTAAAAGTGCCCGTGGCGTTGCGGTCGGCTGCGCCATAACTGTAGAAAAATTCAAATCTCCCGTCTGCCGAAAAATTAAAAGCAGCGACCATTTCTTGCCTTCTGAAATGATATTCTCCTTGAAAAGACGACTGCGCCATCGTTTTTATATTAAAAATTAAAAAAATGATATAAATGAGTTTCATGTGATGATAACTGTCGTTTTTAGCATTATTCGCCTTTTCCTTGACTGTCCCGCGTATTTTTTTGAACGGTAATTGCTCCGAACAGTGCCAACAAAAAAGCAAAGGCATAAAAGCCTTTTTCACTGGGCAAGAATGTGGCATTCCATAAACCCACTATCAGCAATGCAATAGCCAAAAGCGTTGAAAACCAACTCAAACCATAGTAAATATCCGTAACAGCAATGCCTTCCAAACGGTCACGCACACTTTTTTGTACCGACACAACGGAGAATAAACCATACATCAGCACGGTAAAATAATACCCTTTTTCGTTGAGAGCCAGTTCGGAACGCCATAAACCAACCAGAAAGCCGACCATACCGGCACCTAATGCAACCCATGATGCGCCGACAAACGCGGCGGACGGTTTTTGATACATGATTTTTGAATTAAAAATGAAAAATTAAGAATGAAAAATGTCACTGATACTGAGGTTTATAACCCCGAGAACTCGGTGGGGGCTCTTTTGATTTACCCATCAACCGTAAATGGTAATTCGTAGTCTTTGACGATCGGTTTGGCTTTGCTCCGCACTTTGAGTTCAATTCGGGCTTTGAGTTTTTCGCCTTCGATGACCAAATAGTTTTTGACATACGTATCTTCAAAAACCATCCAAGATTGATCGGCAATTAAGTATGTATCAGTCTTTTCTTTATGCGCTTGATACGCCCAACGCTCCACGTGCAAAGGTTCAAAATTGATAATGCTCCCGAAAGGATAATAAATCTGAATACCCGGCACGCCTTTGTTGCCCATTTCGGTATTGTGTTCAACATAAACACGGAGAAGGCTGTTGTCTTCCAAGTCGCGGACTTCCCATTCGTCCACCTTGGTTTTGATGTTTGACATTTGATTTGTTTTTTTAAGAATTGATAGTTAAAATTTAGATTGTTCTAAGATTTGGGTGGTTGTTTGGTAATCCAATGATAATAAAAATGGGTGATTTCTAAAAAAAATTCATTTGGTTTTAGGCGCTATAAATGCACAACTACTTTGTATTGTGCCTTTTGATAATACAAAGATGGGCTGTAGCGAGCTGTGATGAAACTTTTTTCAAACGAAGCGTAGTGAAATAAAAACGAAATGTAGAAAAATGATAACAAAGCGTTTTAGGTCGTCCACACATCATGCACAACACCTACCAAATAGTACTTACCGAAGTGTTTTCGAAAGCACCTTCCACAAATTAATTTTCAATATTGCATGATAAATAAAATTTTTACTCCAAAAGAAGTTAATTTTGCGGGTTTTTAAAACCTGAAATTTCATTTATAGAAACGAGAATGAGTAATTATATAGATTCCTACCTGACACGCATGTCGAATTCGGTGATTCGGTCAAGGGGGCAAAGTATTGTGTCGAGAGGCCGGATTGAATTGTTGCGATTGGATGCGGATAAAATGAAGGCAACTTATCGGGTACAAAGTGACTCTAATTGGGGGACTTACCGCGTCACGATACATGATTATATTCAAGCATCTATTACAGCCCAATGCAATTGCAATTATGACGCGGGCGGGCTGTGCAAACATGAAGTGGCGTCACTCTTGCATCTGAAGACAGAAATCTTGAAAGAGAGTTTCAATCCCCAAAATGAAATCATTCTGAATGAGCCGATTGACACTAAATTTTTGCAACGCAACAGTGAATTTCAGGCTTATGCTGAGGGTGTGCATTTGGCGAGTTTGAAAACGGCAGTTAAATTGAAAACCTACAATGCCGATCGAGCCGTCTTTCAAGTGAAAGAGTATGTGGTTGAAATTGCTAATAAAGGTGGTCAATACGAAACAATATGCACCTGTGAACAGCGTTTTTCTAAACTCTGTTCGCATAAAATTGCGGCTTTTATTCATGCAGGACGCACTTTTAGTGCAACGCCTTTTCTGACAATACCTCATATCGAAGCGGAAAAAGCGCGGCAAATGGCTGAATACGGCTATGATTATCAAGATGACAAAGCGGTCAAATTATTCGACTTTAACATCTTGAATGGTATTGTGACGGTAAAACCCAAAGATGCAGGATTATCAAAGCTCAACGCCGCCCAAAATTGGAGAGGCTTGCGCCAAAAAATGTTGACGCCGATGACGGCTGTTGCGCTGCCTCAGAACACGGTGATGGAAGAAGCGGAAGAAGATAAAACCATTTTTGTCTATGTTTTTAAATTTTTTGACCCTAATAAAGATAAAGTTATTCATTACAACGCCTACAATCCGTTTGCTTTGGAGGAACCAAAAGAAGATTTACTGGATTTTAGGCTGAATGTGGTGCAAGGAAAATGGAAAAAAAATAAACTTGCCGGGCGGTTACAAGAATTTCAGGTCGGCTACAAAACTTTCAATTTATCGGATTTAGAAATGCTCGACCGCCAAGATGCGCAGTTGATGCAACAAATCAGATATTTGCAACCGGAAGTTTTGACCAGAAGAATGGTCGAACAATTCCCCGAATTGAGAGGGATTTGGAGTCTATACACCAACAACCTGAAAACACCCGAACAAAAAGTCTACCTGCGTCAACTGATAGGCGATGCCCTCGCCGCCGTTTTCAAAATTTTACCCGAAAAGAAGGTTTACAAACATTTGAGTTTGGACGCCACGGAATCGCTCAAACACAGCGACTTGTTGGCTGTCAATGTACTGAAGGGTCGAGCAACCGCCGAGTTTTCATTGGATGAAGAGAAAAACTTTTACGTGCTGAAATCCAAAATCAGATTGACTGGGGAATATGAAGAAGATTTAGAAGATTTTTCACCCCTTCGGCGCAAAGGCGATTGGATGTATGAATCAACAAAAGGGATGGTTTTATTAGAGGCGAAAGCCATGCGGGCATTGGATTTTTTCCCGGAAAACAGCTCCATTCGCATTAAAAAAACGGAATTAGGGGGCTTTTTATCCGATTTTGCTTTGCCATTAATGAATTTTCACAATATCGAGCTGAATGTACCGGTTGATTTGACCGAAGGTGAAGCCATTTTGACCCCTAAAATTTACTTAACGGAAACCGAGCAGACACTGACGCTGACACCCGTTTTTTCGTATGATTTCGATGGTGATGTGAAAGAGTTTGAGATGAATGACCGCTTGAAACAAATGGTTTTTGAGCGCAACCATGAGGACAATGAAATGGTCATCGTTTATCGAAACGATGAACGCGAGGCGACCGTTCGGGATTTTATCCAAAAATTGCACCCCGAATTTGATACCCAAGCCCAACAGAATCCGTCAGCATTAAGTCTGGACATTAATCAACTTTTTGAAAACGAATGGTTTTTTACGGCTTTTGAAAAACTAAAAGCCGAAGGCATCGAGGTTTTGGGTTTTGCGCAATTGAAAAAATTGAAATACAACCCCAACCGCGCTAAAATCAATATCAAAGCCAGTTCAGGCATTGATTGGTTCGATTTGGAAGTGTTAATCACTTTCGGCGAGCAATCGGTGAATCTCAAAGATGTCCGCAAAGCGATTTTTAATAAGCAGCATTACATCCGTTTGGGCGATGGGTCGCTGGGCATTTTGCCGCAGGAATGGATTGAAAAATACGCATCGGTGCTGAAAATGGGTGACATGAAAGGGGATAAATTGCGCCTTTCACAGTTCCATATTTCTTTGATTGATGAATTGTATAACGAAATTGATGGCAACGAGGCATTGTATAAATTGATGGAAAAACGCAACCGCTTGCGCAATTTTGAATCCATTCAGGATATTCCTTTGCCCGGAAACTCCATCGCGGTACTGAGGGGGTATCAACAATCGGGTTATAACTGGCTCAATTTCTTGGATGAGTTCGGTTGGGGCGGTATCCTTGCCGACGATATGGGTTTGGGTAAAACCGTTCAAGCCATCACGTTTTTACAGAAGCAAACCGAGAATAAAGACAAGCCTAATTTGGTGGTTGTACCGAAATCGCTCGTTTTCAACTGGCAAAAAGAATGTGAAAAATTCGCGCCCGAATTGCCCGTTTTGGTCTATTACGGTGCGCAACGGCGGTCATTACAACCCGAAATTAAAAAACATGCTCTGACGATTACGACGTATGGCGCTATCCGCTCGGATATTGCCGAATTTAGAGAAATAGATTTTAATTATATTATTTTGGACGAATCGCAAGCCATCAAAAACCCCGATGCGCTGGTCTCCAAAGCCGTAAAATTGTTGAAAGCCGACAATCGTTTGACGCTCACGGGTACACCCATCGAGAACAACGTTTTTGATTTGTATTCTCAAATTGACTTTCTCAATCCGGGCATGTTGGGCAATGTCGAGTTTTTCAAACGGGAATTTGCGAACCCTATTGACCGCGAAAAAGACGCTCATGCTACGGCTCAATTGCGCAAATTGGTCTATCCGTTTATCCTTCGCCGAACAAAAGAGGAAGTGGCTAAAGAATTGCCGGAGAAGAGTGAATCCGTCATTTATTGCGAAATGGACAAGCACCAACGCCGCGTGTATGATGGTTTTAAGGACAAATACCGCGACATGGTATTGGGTAAAATTGATACCGACGGGATTTCCAACGCCGGCATTTACATCTTGGAGGGCTTGATGAAATTGCGTCAAATTTGTGATTCGCCCAGTCTTTTGAATGATAAAGAAGATTTTGGGCATGAATCCGTGAAATTAGCGGAATTGATACCACGCATTCAGGAAGACAGCGGACGCCATAAAATATTGGTTTTTTCGCAATTTTTGGGCATGCTCGACCTTATTAAAAAAGAACTGGAAAAACTGCATATTCCGTACGAATACCTCGACGGACAAACAACTGACCGTCAAGAGCGCGTCGAGCGTTTTCAGAACAATGAGTCGGTTCGGGTGTTTTTAATGAGTCTGAAAGCCGGTGGTGTGGGGCTGAATCTCACCGCTGCCGACTATGTCTATATCGTTGACCCGTGGTGGAATCCGGCTGTCGAGGCACAAGCGATTGATAGAACGCACCGCATTGGGCAAGAAAAACCCGTTTTTGCCTATAAAATGATTTGTAAAGACACGGTGGAAGAGAAAATTTTACAGCTGCAAGATAAGAAAAAAGCCTTGGCAAAGGATATAGTACACGTCGAATCGGGCTTCGTGAAAGCGTTGACGAGAGACGATGTGGTGTCGCTTTTTTCATAGTGGTTGCTTAAAAATCATACGAGATGACCATATTATTCACCCGTTCCATTGATGAAACGTCAAAAAACCGATTAACCGCAGCGGGCATTGATGTTTTAGAAAGCAACGTCTTGACAATCAATGCCTTGCCCACGGCGTCGGATGATATTTTAAATGCTTTTGCCGATTTTAAAAATTTGGTCTTCACAAGCCAACACGCAGTTCGGATTTTTTTTGATATTTTAAATAAAAACCATATTGTACTCTCCCCCGACCCCGAGGACTCGGGGGGAGTAGACCCCTCAGTATATCTCTTTTCAACTTCGGGCGAGACAAAAAAAGTGATCGAAAAATATGGCTATTCTCCTACCCTGTCCGCTCCCGCCGCCGAGCCGTTGGCACATTTGATGTTGGAAAAAGCGGATCTTTCGGGAGGTGTTCATTTTATTGGTGGCACGTTGAGTTTGCCGATTTTACCCGATATTTTAACCCGAAATCATGTTTCATTGACCAAATTAGTGGTTTATGAAACCCTTATTGCCTATCAGTGCCCAACGGGGGAGCTGACAATCGGCTCTTTCCATGCCGTGGTATTTTTTAGTTTGAGTGCTGCCGATGTTTTTTTACTGCATCATCGCATGGAGAATTCCACGCTTGTTTTCACTTTGGGTAAAACTACTGCGGAATATGTGCGCCATAAAACGGGTATAAATACTATTTTTACAGCGGATAAACCGACGATTGAGTCATTGGTGGATACTGTGATTCGGGTTATGCTCAATACTGAGGGGGTGTCCACGGCATAATATTAGTCAGGTATATTTAAACGAAATAAATTTCGCTCTACTATGATACGGAGAAACCGCATATTGCGCCGCTCGGACGCTATCCGACAACTTGTTCAGGAAACGATTCTGACGCCCCATGATTTCATCGTGCCGATGTTCATCATGGAAGGATCAGGCATAAAAGAGGAAATCCTCTCGATGCCCAATTATTACCGCTTTTCATTGGATTTGGCGGTCAAAGAAGCCCGAGAATTGTGGCAAATGGGCTTAAAATCGGTACTGCTTTTTGTAAAAGTACCCGACGAGCTCAAAGACAATGCCGGCAAAGAAGCCTTGAATACTGAGGGGTTGATGCAAAGGGCTATACGGGCTATCAAAAACGCCGTACCCGACATGTGCGTAATGACCGATGTTGCCCTCGACCCTTATTCGATTTATGGACACGATGGCATTGTCGAAAATTTTGAGATTGTGAACGATAAAACAGTGTATTTATTGGCTGAAATGTCCGTATCTCATGCCCTTGCCGGAGCCGAGTTTGTCGCCCCGAGTGATATGATGGATGGTCGTATCGGGGCTATTCGTCAAGCTCTTGAAACATCAGGACTGCATCAAACGGGCATCATGGCGTATTCTGCCAAATATGCCTCCTGTTTTTATGGTCCCTTTCGGGATGCATTGGATTCTGCACCCGGATTTGGTGATAAAAAAACCTACCAAATGAACCCTGCTAATCGCATCGAGGCAATAAAAGAAACCTTGATGGATGTTGAAGAAGGGGCGGATATCGTGATGGTGAAACCTGCCTTGTCTTATCTGGATATTATCCGCGAGGTCAAAAATGCTGTTACTGTACCCGTTGCCGCCTATCACGTATCGGGCGAGTATGCGATGGTCAAAGCCGCCGCCAAAATGGGTTGGCTCGATGAAGACCGCGCGATTGTCGAGATTTTAACTTCTATCAAACGCGCCGGAGCAGATATGACAGCCACGTATTTTGCGAAAGATTTTGTGCGGATTATGGCATGAAGTTGGGTCGAGACAAAGACAAATGGACATTGATGAAAGTGAAATATGATAATCCTCAATTACTCAAAATGTTACTACCCACTTAGGTGTTTGATTGAATTAAGGTACATTAATATTCACCATTAAAATAAAACCAAATCACTCTTTTCATGAAACCAACCACCTTGTTAAACTACGTGCTCGGCAATTGGGCAAGCGGCAACGGCTCGGATGATACCCCTCAGTATCACGCCATTACGGGCGAACTTATCTCAATATCGGGCAGTGCCGGATTGAATTATAGCGACATGGCGGACTATGCCAAACGAACCGGCGGCAAGACATTGCGCAAAATGACTTTTTTTGAGCGGGGTTTGATGCTCAAAAAATTAGCCCTGTATTTGAGTGAAAAAAAGCCGGATTATTACGCTATTTCCTATAAAACAGGGGCAACCAAAGTGGATTCTTGGATTGATATTGATGGCGGCATCGGCAATTTGTTCGCTTATGCCAGCCTTAGGCGGCGATTGGGCAACGAAACGTTTTGGGTAGAAGGCGAAACGGCAAAGCTATCCAAAGGCGGGACGTTCATTGGGCAACATGTTTTAGTACCCAAACAGGGCGTAGCGTTTCACATCAACGCTTTTAATTTTCCGGTTTGGGGAATGCTCGAAAAAGTGGCGGTCAATTGGTTAGCCGGTATGCCTGCTATCGTTAAAGCATCGGAGGTAACGTCTTTTTTGACCGAAGCGGTCGTGCGGGATATTGTATCAAGCGGCATTGTTCCCGAAGGGGCCTTGCAGTTTGTGGGCGGAAAAGGGCATGGGATTCTGGATTTTGTCACCTCGCAAGACGTTGTCACCTTCACCGGATCAGCCAAAACGGGGAAGATACTGCGGGGGTTGCCTCAAATCAACGAAAACTCCGTGCCGTTCAATTTGGAAGCCGATTCGCTGAATGCCATGATTTTGGGCGAAGATGCTGCCCCCGATACCCCCGAATTTGATATTTTCATCAAAGAAGTCAGAAAAGAAATCATTGTCAAAACGGGTCAAAAATGTACGGCGGTGCGGCGGATTATCGTGCCTGCCCCGTTCGTAGATGCTGTTTCAGCCGCCTTAAAAAAAGAATTGGCTAAAACCGTCATCGGCAATCCTTATACTGAGGGGGTGCGGATGGGGGCACTTGTCAGCCCTTTGCAGGTGCAGCGCGTGCGGGATAATGTGTTGACATTAAGTGAAAAAACACCGATTATCTACGGCGATTTAGACCATTTTGATGTCGTCGGAGCGGACAAAAGTAAAGGGTCATTTTTCTCCCCTATCCTACTTTTCAATGAAAAACCGTTTGAATATACCGATACGCACCACATTGAAGCTTTTGGACCCGTCGCCACGCTCATGCCTTTTGGCACTCTTGATGAAGCCATTGCTTTGGCGAATATGGGCAAAGGCTCGCTTGTCTCCACGATTTGCACCAACGATGCCACCGTAGCGCGCGAATATTTACTCAATGCCGGCATTTTCCACGGAAGAATTTTGATTTTGAACCGACATTCTGCCAAAGAAAACACCGGACATGGCTCACCGATGCCGATGCTGACGCATGGCGGTCCCGGTCGAGCCGGTGGCGGTCAAGAAATGGGTGGCATCAAAGGCCTCCACCATTATCTGCAAACCGTGGCGTTGCAAGGCGACCCGTCAATGATTT
The DNA here is from genome assembly GCA_031424115.1 of Saprospiraceae bacterium. Lineage (GTDB taxonomy): Bacteria > Bacteroidota > Bacteroidia > Chitinophagales > Saprospiraceae > JAAFJT01. The sequence continues at coordinate 27,525 of JANPGW010000464.1, forward strand.
CAAAAGTCACTCAAACTTATCAATATGGCGCACAATACATCGAAAAAGACGTCCATCCGTTCAGAAAGCATTTTGAAGAATTAGAAATTGGCGAGACATGGATAACCCACAAGCACACTGTTACAGACGCCGACATCACCAACTTTGCCAACGTTTCGGGCGATAATTTTTACGCCCACGTGGATGCAACCGCCCTCGAAGGCACGCCTTTTACGGGGCGCGTGGCGCACGGCTATTTTATTTTATCCAAAGCCGCCGGACTGTTTGTTGAACCCCGAAAAGGACCCGTTTTGCTCAATTATGGCTTAGATGAATGTCGTTTTACCAAACCTGTTTATCCGGGTACAACGATTGGCGTGCGGTTGACTGTGAAAGAAAAAATTAATCAAGAGCAAAAATCTGAATCGGACATCCCCAAAGGCATCGTTAAATGGCTCGTGGATGTGTACGACGAAACGGGCGAAACGGTGGCGTTGGCGACAATACTCACTATGGTACGTAGAGCGGACTTCAGTCCGACTTTATAAAAAACAATACCGTAACGATAAATAAACACGGTCAAATTATTTTTTTGAACCAACATTTTATATCAAACAATGATGCCCAAAACACCCCTATTGAGTGCTCTTGTGGCAATATGCCTATTTTTATACATTCTTTATCGCGCCCTACATTTATCCTTTGTGCATGATGAAAGCCTGACGTATTCGATTCTGTTTGGCAACAAAGTATTTGAAGAATCGGCGAACAACCATTTATTGAATACCGCCTTGATGCGTTACATTTTAACTAACACGGGGCGCGACGATGAAGGGCTTTTGCGCTTGCCAAATGTGTTGAGTTTCATACTTTATGCCTTCGCGGCTTACAAAATAACGGCTCGATTGCCCCAAAACAGCTTAAAAATAAGTGGCTATCTGTTGTTATTATTGAATCCTTTTGTCCTCGATTTTTTCTCCTTGGCGCGGGGATACGGTCTTTCATTGGGTTTGATGATGGCAAGTATCTACTTTTTATTGAAAATATGGGACAATCCAAAATCTTGGTTGTACCATACTTTATTTGGCATTTGTTCAATCGGGGCCGTTTACGCCAATTTTACTCTGTTGATATTTTATTTAGCGGCTATGGTATCGTGGGTGGCGATAGGATTATATAAAGGCGGTTTCAAAATATTCTTCAAATTAATACCCCACCGAGTTCTCGGGGTTATAAATCTCAGTATAATAGCTTTTCATGGCGTGATTTTATACCAAATATTGCCATTTTTATTCATGTTAAAAAACAAAGGCGGCTTGTATGCCGGGGGCAATAAAGGCATGATAAAAAGCCTTGTTGAGTCCAATATCTTGTGTTTGCTCTACGAACAGGAGAGAGTTCCGTCCTCTCTATTGGTAAATAGCCTGTTGGGTTTAGTCATTTTGGGTTTTATCGCCGGTATTATAACCTTGATGCTGAAAATTAAAAACCCGGATGATACAGTTTTATTCCCTTTCCTACTTTTGATATGTTTGATTATTCCTTTTCTCCAACAGGCGTGGATAGGTATTTTATATCCGATTGAACGGACAGCCGCATTTTATTATCCGCTGTGGATTCTCTGCTTCGTGTTTTTGAGCATTGACACAATCATTCCACCCAAAACACACCGATACGCAGTAGGCACATTGACAGTATTGTTGGTTGTAAATTTTATTAAAACAGCAAATCTCATCCATACCCACACGTGGGCTTATGATGCCCACAGCAAGGAAGTGATGTTGTCATTAAAAGCCTTAAAAGAAGATAAAAAACTATCAGATACTACAAAGATGGGGGTTACTTGGCTGTTTGAACCCTCCACTAACGTCTATTATCGCCCTAAATTGCAATATAGTTGGCTCCATATTACGAATATCACAAGCAGTAGCTTGGATAGCAACTCCATTCGGCAATACACACTTTTCTATATAACCGAAGAAGAAGCGGCTCAAAAAATGTTCAAAAACACTTACGACACTGTACAATCCTTTAAAGACACTAAAACAGTACTTTTAATGAGGAAAGATTAATTCTCATAAAATCCCCTTTAGGGCTTTTTTTCCGATAAATATTTCCAATACCGCAAAGGGACGTGTTGTACATGCAGCTTTATATTGCGTCTCTCTACAATGTTCGTACTCGTGAAATAGGTCTTCCAAAGCCGTTGGTATGCCTGTTCCCAACTATTGAATTGCACTTTTTCTTGAAGCGCTTCATCATGCAGAATTTCGATTGTTGTCAAATCATAATACAGACCATAGCCTCTTTTGACATCCACAATTAACCACTTTTGGTCAGCATAACGGCTTTTGAAATGTTTGGCAATCAGCGGTAAAACGTTAAAATCGGGTTCAATTGTCGCATACCAAACGTCATGAGCCGTCAATTGAAACCGAACAAAGGCTTCCATACGGTGTTTTTCGCGCCCCACCATTTTAGCGACTTTAGCGACGCGCAATACTGAAGGGTGGCTAAAATCCTTGCTGACATCTTCCCGAGAAGCAAAAACATAACGGACGTATTCGAGCATGTTGTCTTCCTCATGGGGCAATTCCGATAAATAATTGGCGTAAAAATGTTTGCCTGCTTCCTCGTTGGTTCGCTTTTTCAAACCCTCCCAAACCCGCGCCGCTTTATCGGTTTGCGTTTCAATCAAAATAGTTTCACCCCACAAGCTATTTTCACCCAAATGCTGTTTGCGAATGCATACATCACTCATTTTTTGATCATATATATCAAACACCGCCGTTAAAAAACCCTCGAAAGAACCATCATATAAGAGCATTGTCATATTGAATGATATTAGAATTAAAGAGCTTATTTAAGTCAATAGCCTCAGGTATTTCAATAGTTGTTTCTAACGCATTGCTAAATATTGACAATTGAGGCGTCATTTGAGCGGCATATTTGCTCTGCGTTTGTTTCAACAAAATGCTGCGCAATTGTTCGCTGTCGAGCTTACCTACTGAGGGGGTGGTATTGCGTTGAGCGCACACAATAAAATACTTAGCGCGAGACAACATAACTCCCATTTGCTGCAAATGGTCAAAAGTTAATTGTTTAAAGCGGCGGGCTTGAATGATTTTTTCTACCGATTTAAAACCTATTCCCGGTACCCGCAGCAATAATTCTTTTTCCGCTTTATTGATATCCACCGGGAAAACATGCAAGTTGCGCAACGCCCACCCAATTTTGGGGTCAAGCATTAAATCGAGGTTTTTGTGGTCATTATTGACTATTTCATCCATATTAAAACCATAAACCCGCATCAACCAATCCGTTTGATACAACCGATGCTCGCGCAACATGGGAACCGGAGAACCCAAAATCGGCAGCCGCTCATCTACGCTAATGGGCACATAGCCGGAGTAATACACCCGCTTAAGATGGTAGTTTTTGTATAAAGTGTCGGCTGTTTGCATTATGTCAAAATCGCTTTCACCGGTGGCACCGATGACCATTTGGCTGCTCAATCCGGCAGGCGCATAAGAGGGTGCTGTGCGCAACACTTTTCGCTCATCTTTACTGGCTATAATACCTGTACTGATTTGCCGCATGGGCGTGGTCATTTCCTCCCGTTTTTTGTCGGGAGCCAATATTTTGAGCCCTTCCTCCGTTGGGATTTCAATGTTCATGCTCAAGCGGTCAGCATAGAGTCCGGCTTCCTGAATCAATGCTTCACTGGCACCAGGAATGGTTTTGAGATGGATATAACCATTAAATTTATGCTCTTGCCGCAAGGTTTTAGCCACTAAAACCAAGCGTTCCATCGTGTAATCAGCATTTTTAAATATACCGGAACTTAAAAACAAGCCTTCGATATAATTTCGCCGATAAAAATTAATGGTTAAATCCACCACTTCCTGTACGGTGAAAGCGGCTCGTTTGATATCATTGCTTTTGCGAGAAACACAGTAGGCACAATCAAAAATGCAATGATTAGTCAAAAGAATTTTAAGCAAAGACACGCAACGCCCGTCTTCCGTGTAGCTGTGACAAATACCAATGCCGGTCGTGTCACCTAATCCTTTTTCCTTATTGGCTCGTTTGCTACCGCTTGAAGCGCAGGAAACGTCATATTTAGCAGCATCCGCTAAAATGGAGAGTTTTTCAGTTATTCTATCCCAATTCATATTCTAATAAACACAATAAAACATTTTATGTTTTTCATAAGACAACTAATAGTTTTAAAATTGTGTTAAAATTTGCCCACAAAAAAAGCCTTGCAACTTATATAGTTGCAAGACTCCCTCTAAAGTCAAACTGAGAATGTATGAAAAAAAATTTACTAACTCGTTTTTTTTACACAAAAAACCTTGTTTAATAAAGATTAAATGTATATTTGACAATTAATAATTTGCATGATAAAAAACACCCTTTTAGAGGCTTTTTTTATGAATACATTTAATAAGTGTACTTTTGACAATTATTATGCAATAATAAACCTGTATTTCGACATTTCCTAAAATTTGGCGATATTTTTTAGAAAAAATAAACAATAATCGAATAATTTAAACCAAATTGTACATTTATACAACACCAATATTATGAAGATGCACATTTTGGAGCTGTATAAGCAAGAAACAAAATGCTTTGTGGCTCTTGATTCAATCATTTTCGGTTTTGATGGCGAAGAATTGAAACTTTTACTTGTTAAACGCGGGGTGGAAACAGACAAAGATACATGGTCGCTCATGGGTGGATGGTTAAGACCAAACGAAACTTTGCAACAAGCCTCCGACCGTATTTTATTTGAACTAACCGGTTTGACCGACGTTTATCTTGAGCAGCTTCATGTGTTTGGCGACCCTGAACGAGACCCCATCGAACGAACCGTGTCCATTGCTTATTTCGCTTTGATTAACGTACCGGATTACGAAACGCGTATTTCGCATACCTACGATGCGCAATGGTTTTCGATAACTGATTTGCCGGAATTGCTGTTTGACCATAGCGAAATGGTGAATTTGGCGATTGAGCGATTGCGCTATAAAGCCGCTTTTCATCCCATTGGTTTTGAGTTATTGCCCGAAAAGTTTACTATTCCACAATTGCAAAATCTCTATCAGGCGATTTATGGCACCGACATGGACAAACGGAATTTTAGCCGCAAAATTATGTCCACCAAACTGCTGATTAAATTGAAAGAAAAACAAAAAGGCAACTCCAAAAAAGGGGCTTATTTGTATAAAATTGATAACGAACGATATAAAACAATGATGCATTCGTTTTTAAATTTCGTTACCAATCCTGAAGTGTTGGTTTAATACCCCCCTCAGTATAGCGAGGTCTATTAGGATATTTAGTAACTATTTTTTAACCGTTTTTCTATAATTTATAAAATTTGACTCACGTGAAGAAGACTTACATGCTCGGCATCCTCTTTTCGGCTCTGCTGTGTACCCATACTTTTGCGCAAAAGCGCATTCTGGTTTTTTCTAAAACAGCCGGATTTCGCCACCAATCCATTGAAGCCGGTCAGAAATACTTTTTTGACTTGGGTAAAAAACAAGGTTTTGCGGTGGACACAACCGAAAATGCCGAAAAATTCAACGAAGACAATCTCAAAAATTATAACGCTGTGGTATGGCTTAGTACCACCGGTGACGTGTTGAATACCATCCAACAAACCCACTTTGAACGGTATATCCAAGCCGGTGGCGGCTACGTCGGTATTCACGCTGCCAGCGATACGGAATACGATTGGGCTTGGTACAATGAACTGATGGGCGGTTATTTCGCCAGCCATCCGGGCAATCCGAATGTGCAAAATGGCAAAATGGTGACATTGGATAAAAATCACCCTTCCACGGCACACCTACCCGAAACGTTCGAGCGCAAAGACGAGTTTTATGATTTTAAATCTTTGAAAAAAGATAAGCTCAATTTTTTGGTAAAAGTAGAAGAAAGCAGCTATAAAGATGGTAAAATGGGCGATTTTCACCCCATGGCGTGGTACCACCTTTTTGACGGTGGCAAGTCTTTTTATACCAATTATGGGCATACACCCGAAACTTTCAGCGAACCATTGATGATGGAACACATTTGGGGCGGCTTGAAATGGGCAATGGCGGATAAATTGGATTATTCAAAAGCTACCTCGGTCAGAGCACCCGAAGAGAATCGTTTTGAACGGACAACGCTGATTAGCAACCTGAATGAGCCGACAGAATTGGCAATCATGCCCAACGGCAAAGTCATTTTTGTGGAGAGAAAAGGGCTCGTAAAAGTGTGGCTGCCCGAATCGAATACGGTAAAAATAGCGGGTCAAATGCCGGTTTATACCACTTTTGAATATGGCTTAATGGGCGTGGGCGTTGACCCTAAGTTTGAAAAGAACAATTGGATTTATCTTTTTTACACCCCGAACGAAACCCGAGAAAAGACTTTTGACCAGTTCCTTTCCCGTTTTGAATACGACAATGCCAGAGACACCATTGTCATGTCTTCTGAAAAAGTGGTCTTACGGTATCCTGTTAAGCGAATTGATTGTTGCCATACCGGAGGATCTATTGATTGGGATGCTGACGGGAATTTATTCCTATCCAGCGGGGATGATACCAATCCCTTTGCGTCTGATGGCTATGCCCCGATTGATTTTCAAAAAAACCGTGAAGGGTGGGATGCTTTGCGCTCATCAGGTAATACGAATGATTTGAGAGGTAAAATTTTAAGAATAAAGCCGCAAGATGACGGCACTTACACTATCCCGAAAGGCAATCTTTTTGCCGAAGGAACGCCTAAAACCCGCCCTGAAATATACGTTATGGGTTGTCGCAACCCTTATCGCATTGCCGTGGATAAAAAAACGGGCTATTTGTATTGGGGAGACGTGGGACCCGATGCCGGTAAAGCTGACCCCAAAAGAGGACCCGATGGTATCGTAGAGTTCAATCAAGCCCGCAAGCCGGGTTTCTTTGGCTGGCCCATTTTTACGGGTAAAAATTTTGCGTATAACCAGTATGATTTTGAGAAAAAAGTATCGGGTGAAAAATTTAACCCCGAAAAACCCATCAATAATTCACCCAATAATACGGGATTAATTGAGTTGCCACCGGCTCAAAAAGCATGGATTTGGTACGGCTACGGTGATTCAAAAGAATTTCCGTTGGTGAAAAAAGGCGGGGCTAATCCAATGGCGGGGCCCGTTTATCGGTACGATGATTACAGTAATCACCCGAAAAAATTTCCCCGTTATTACGACGGTAAATTCTTCGGCTATGAATGGATGCGCGATTGGATTTTGGCAGTCAGCATGGATAATGAAGGCAATTATAAAGGTATGGAACCTTTTATGCCTAATTCAAAATTCAATCACCCGATGGATATGGCTTTTTCAAAAGACGGGCATTTATTTGTTCTGGACTATGGATTGAATTGGTTTGCCCAAAATGAAGAAGCGGTTTTATCGAAAATAGAATACAATGCCGGCAATCGCCGCCCTTTGGCTATCGCTTCATCCAACAAAAAAAATGGGTCTGTACCATTAACTGTTGCTTTTTCATCGCAAGGGACAGTCGATTATGACGGTGATGCTCTAAAATATTCTTGGAATTTCGGCGAAGGGCTACCCCTTAGTACAGAAGCCAATCCGACGTTCACATTCAAAGAATCGGGTATGTATGATGTTGTGTTGACTGTGACCGATGCAGCGGGCAATTCAGCCAATCAAACGCTTAAAATCAAAGCCGGTAATAACGAGCCTCAAATAGACATCGCCATAAAAGGCAATAAAACGTTCTATTTTGATAAAAAACCCATCAAATATAAAATTTCTGTCACCGATAAAGAAGATGGTAAACTGAAAAAAGGCATCAGCCCTGCCGACGTGGTGGTAAATGTCAATTACTTAGAAGGTTACGATAAAACCATGCTCGAACAAGGGCATAAAAGCAACGTGGCTTTCGTGGTCGGCAAGCGCTTAATGGAATTAAGCGATTGTAAAGCCTGTCATGCAACAGATAAAAAGTCGGTAGGCCCCGCTTATATGGATATAGCCACCAAATATCAACGCTCTCCGGCAAATATCTCTCTTTTAGCAGCAAAAATAATTAGTGGCGGCGGTGGTGTTTGGGGTGAACAAGCCATGGCAGCGCATCCTCAAATATCTCTTTCTGAAGCGAAAGATATGGCGGATTATATTTTATCCTTAAAAGATAAAAATGTTAAAGCCTCTATGCCCATTGCAGCCGATTATATGCCCGTCGATCACGTTGGTAAAAAAGATGGTGCTTATCTTTTTCAAGCGACTTACACGGATAAAGGTGGCGTGAATGTGAGTCCCTTAATGGCATCCGAATTGATGGCTTTGCGCAGCCCAAGAATAAAGGCAACGAGTTTTGATGATAAAAAAGGCGTATCCAAATTCAATGTTCCCGAAGCCGGTGGCGAAATCGTTGCCGCTTTGGAAGACAACAGTTATATCGGTTTTTATGATATAGATATGACGGGCATTAAATCCTTGAGTATTTTAGAAGGGCTTCGAAAAGGCATGACCGTAGGTGGTAAAACGGAAATCCGTTTAGGCTCCCCTACCGGCGAACTTTTAGGCGAGTTTGAGCTGTATGAACCCAAAGACGCCCCCGTAAAAGTGCGGCTGAAAAAGAAAGTCTCCGGTTTTCAAAAGTTGTATCTCATTTTCAAAAACCCTAAAAGTGACGGCAAGCCGCTGTTGAGTGTGCTGACTGTCGAGTTTTTGACGGAATAAAATGCGTTTTAGAATTTATAAAATGACCAATACTGTCCATTTATGGCGGTGTCACATACATTAAGACCTATTTTGGCTTTAGCCGTGCACTTTTACTCAGTAAAAAGGCGAGCGGCTAAAGCCTTTTTTCGTTTTATAACCTCTAACACTGCCATAAATAACGGTGTTAGTCTTTTTAAAAAAATTCGGGATGACTCATGGGGTTTCTTAATTTTAGATATAATATAATTAAAATAATTAATGTATATTTTTATTGTTTTTAGTGCTTAAATTGCAATGAAAAAGACAACCAAACCAATGAAATTACTCAACGCCACACTCTTATTTTTTTGCATCTTTTTTTTCACCCCCTCAGTATATGGGCAACACAAAAAACGGGTAAAGCGCTCAAACAGTATGCGCATCAGCTTCACGGATGCCAGTGTCGATTCTTTAGATGAAACGGTGGATGCCAGCGGTTTTCTGTACGGTGGCGCCAATTATATGAATCGTGTTGTGTCGCTCGGGCGAGACAATAATGTTAATCAATGGGCGATTGACCCCGTTGTGGGTTTTCATAAGTACAATTGTGATGTCTATGTGAATGGTTTCAGGTGGAGTCAGACGACGCCAAAATGGGCTGAAACGGACATTGGAATCAGCAAATTATGGCAATTAGCGAAGCCACTGAGCCTTATTTCTACTATTGAGCACGCTTTTATCCATTATGGCTCCGATGATGATAAGTACGGCTTGAATAACTTAGCATCGTTGCAATTGCTTTGGACGAATAAATTATTTGATGCCGATGCTCGTTATGAATACGACTGGGGTCGGTCGTGTGCTTCCATTTTAGAGTTTTCAATTGGGCACGAATTCGATATTTACGACGTTTTTATAAAAGATAAAATTGAAATTACGCCTCGTTTTTATATGACATATTTGGGTGGCGTTACTTATCCATTACGGTTTTTCAAAAATGACCCACTCTGTCAACAATCGTTTCAAAAAGCGAATTATGAGATAGAATTGCCCGTTACATGGCGTAAAATAGGCGATGTTGAGTGTAATCTATCTTTTATTTATGATATCCCAAAAAATGTGTTGCCCGAAGAGGGCTCTGGTAAATCCGTTTTTTATTTAACAGCCAGCATTGTAAAAATCATTAATTTAAAATCGAAACACAGTCATAGAGGTATTTAACACCCCCTCAGTATAAACCAGACCCACACCACCTTTTTTATGGCGAGGCATCTTCCATTTAATATCTTTGATTATTATTGTACCGTTTTGCTGGTGGGTTTATCGGCTTTGAGTTTTGATTCAATTTTAAAATATAGTTTATGGCTTTCAACCACGATTCCTCCGAAACATCCTACGATGTCGTTTTAATAGGTGCGGGCATCATGAGTGCAACTTTAGGCGCAATGCTCAAAGAACTTCAACCTGATTTAAAAATGGCTATTTTTGAAAGGCTCGATGAAGTAGCGGCTGAAAGTTCGGATGCTTGGAACAATGCGGGAACGGGTCATTCGGCATTTTGTGAACTCAACTACACACCTGAAAAAGAAGATGGGTCAATTGAAATCTCAAAAGCAGTGAAAATTGCTTCATCTTTTGAGATTTCAAAGCAGTTTTGGGCGTATTTGGTGGAACAAAACTACTTGGAATCGGGGGATTTTATCAATAGAATACCGCATATCAGCTTCGTATGGGGCGCTGAAAATGTGGCGTATTTAAGAAAAAGGTATGATTTATTGACTCAATATGCCCTGTTTAAAGGTATGGAATATTCCGAAGATTCCTCAGTATTGAGCCAATGGATGCCGCTTGTGATGGAGGGTAGAGACGAGAATCAGAAAGTAGCAGGCACGCGCATGGCTCTCGGAACAGATGTCAATTTCGGCTCTTTGACAAAGGCGATGATTAAGCATTTGCAATCATTTGAAGATGTGGACTTGTACATGGGCACTGAAATTAAAGATATTGAAAGAGACGACGATGATGACACGTGGGAACTTACTTCCAAAGATTTATTTTATGGGACTAAATTAAAATGCACAACCCAATTTGTTTTTATCGGTGCAGGCGGTGGGTCTTTGACCTTGCTTGAAAAATCAGATATTCCAGAAGCACGGGGTTATGGTGGTTTTCCGATTAGTGGTCAGTGGCTGAAATGTATCAATGAAAATATTATCCAAAAACATCAAGCTAAAGTGTACGGCAAAGCATCGGTGGGCGCGCCGCCCATGTCCGTACCACACTTGGATACGCGCATGATGAATGGTGAAAAAGCCCTTTTATTTGGGCCATTTGCAGGTTTTTCTACTAAATTTTTAAAAAATGGCTCATATTGGGACTTGCCTTTGTCACTTGAATTGGACAATATTTTCCCGATGCTCGCCGCTGGTTTTAAAAATATTCCTTTAACAAAATACCTCGTTGAGCAAGTCAGCCAATCACCCGAAGACAGGTTATCAGCGCTAAAAGAATATTATCCGGAAGCAGAATTAGACGATTGGGAATTAGCCATTGCGGGTCAAAGGGTGCAAGTCATAAAAAAAGATGAAAAAGAAGGAGGTGTTTTGGAATTCGGTACTGAAATAGTCAGTGCTGCTGATGGTTCATTAGCCGCACTTTTGGGTGCTTCGCCGGGCGCGTCCACAGCTGTTACCATTATGATTGATTTATTGAATAAATGTTTTAAAAATTCAATGGCAACTGCTGAATGGCAAGCAAAACTCAGGCAA